>JBLMVP010000105.1:0-6137 GCA_050256755.1 Sphingobacteriales bacterium
CATCTATATGTACCCAGGCACCTTTTTCTTTTGCCGCAACACAAATATTTTTAACAGGGTCAATTGCTCCGGTGTTTACATTTCCTGCCTGCAAACAAACCAGCGTTGATTCATCCATATCAGGAAAGTTTTCTGCAATTATTCTCCCCTGGTCATCTGTGGGAACTTTTACCAGGTTGTCTAATCCAAACCCCGCAAGAATCAGAGCTCTCTGCATACTTGCATGCACTTCTTCTCCTGTAATAACCCTTATAGACGGTGCATTATTCATTCCCCGCAACTTAATATCCCAACCCATTCGCTTATATATTTTATAACGGGCCGCAACTATTCCGCAAAAATTTGCCATGGTAGTTCCTGTAACAAATCCAACTGCTGATTCAGATGGTAAGCGAAGAAGGTCTAACAACCATTTACCGGTTACCTTTTCGATATGAGCCGCAATGGGTGAAGAAACTTTAAATACTGCGTTTTGATCCCAGGCAGATGCCATCCAGCTTGCTGCTAATGAAACAGGAAGGGTGCCTCCGAATACATACCCAAAATAACGGCCGCCATTACTTGCAACAGTATTTACCGAACCGAATGTATGTAACATTTCAAGCAGCTCTCCGGCATTTTCAGCCGATTCGGGTAAAGGGACAGAAAAATTTTCCAGCTTCTGTAATGATTCTTCGTCCGGAAAGACACGTCTTCCCGGCAATTCATTTAAATACTTTATAGCATTTTTAGCAGCTGAATTTAGTATTTCATAATCTCCCATCAGTATCAGTTTTGCTTTTGTAATCAGAATAAGTATTTGTTTTATTAACTGCAAACCGAATTCCGGAGAAAGATAAATACAATGCCACTTTTTATACCTGCCTTTCACCAATCGGCATTCTACTATTTACCAAACGGAGTTATTTTATTTATCTACCGGTGTTTTCAGTTTTATAAAATAAAAATATTTTGCGAATTTGGTCTGTATTTCAATACAACACAAATTTTTCTATCTGCTTATACCCTATCTCCGAAAACCTGAACAGGGTAACCTGTAAAGAAATGACTAACCGGCAATTTCGTTGTTGGGTTACTATTCATATACTGCCCTTACCGGCATTACCCATCTTATCCACGTAAGCCATGACCGACAGGAAATACAAAACAACCTTTTATAGGTTCATATTGACCGATAGATATAAATGAGCTACCATTACTATTTTTTACAATATCTTCGGGATGCAGGTTAAAGTATCTGCACAAAACTATTGATCATGAAAAGAGTATCTGCTTATTTTATTATTCTATTGGCCTTTTGTACAGTAAGAACCAACGCCCAGGATTTAAAAATTCCGCAGCCCAGTACATTACAACAAATACAACAGGACTTTGGTGTTGGACAAATTACCATAACTTATTCCAGGCCTAATACAAAAGGAAGAAAAATATTTGGTGAGATGGAGCCTTACGGAAAGGTTTGGCGTACGGGTGCCAATGCCGCCACAAAAATAAAACTGACAGATACAATTTTGATAGATAAACATTTGCTGGCTCCGGGTGAATATGCTTTGTTTACCATACCGGGAGCGAATGAATGGACTGTGATTATTAATAAAACTGCTGTACAATGGGGAGCTTATTCTTATGATTCAACAAAAGATGTGTTACGTTTTAAAGTTAAACCGGGTAAACTGGAAAGGAAACTGGAAACTTTTACCATTCAGTTTGCCAATACTTTTTCAGAACATAGTGAGCTTCAGTTATTATGGGACAATACAGTTTTGACTCTTCACCTGGAAACAGATGCCGATGCCCGTATAATGGCTAATATAGAAGAAGCGATGAAGAAAGAAAAAAAGCCGTATTATTTTGCAGCCATCTATTATTATAACCATGATAAGGATATGAATACAGCACTGGCATGGATAAACGAGTTTGAAAAGGCACACCCCGATGCTGATAATGCGAAATACTGGAAGGCGAGAATACAATTAAAGATGGGCGATAAACAAGCTGCTATCGCAACAGCTAATGAAGGTCTTAAACTGGCTATGGCATCAGGAGATGTTGAGTACACCCGGTTAAATAAGGAAGTACTGGAGGCAGCTAAAAAACAATAAAAACCTGCTTACTTATTTTCTGCGTCTTTATTGATGATGCGGCAACAGGCTTTAATTGCTGACCTGGTTATACTATTGCCGGAGTTTTATACCAGTTATTTACTGGTATAAGTTTATGCAGCAGCGATTAACCCTGCTTTTATTCCCGTAACCAAATCTGCACCTGCAAACTATCCTGTACCACAGATAATTATTACAAAACGGTTTCTGAAACCGTAAAAACATACAAAATGAAAAATCTCATCTTGTGGTTTACAGTAACGTTCTTTACCATAAGCAATTCAATTGCACAGTGGACAAAGATAAATGCCGTGCCCTCACAATCAATAGCAGCATTAGCTGCTTATAATGACACCATTTTTGCGGCATCCCGTACTAATTTACTTTATAGAAGTACTGATGCAGGAATTAACTGGAACACGATAACTGTAAGTAATAGCCCCATTGTAATTATTACTTTAAAAGTAATTGATAACATAATTTATATTGGAACTGCCAGCCACGGTACATTTTCCAGCACAGATAACGGAGTAACATGGGTGAAATCAGCGAATAATCTCCTGGCTGTTCCAGGAATTGCAAAGAAGGGGAATGATATATATGCAGCTACACTGGGAGATGGAGTATTTATTTATAATCAAAACAACAACAGCTGGCTGCCTTTTAATAATTCACTTCCCTCCTATTCCGTTAACGTTTTTACCATACTCAGCACTCCCGCTTCGCTGTTAATAGGGGCAGGTGCAAATGGTACATTTTACCGGTATAACTTTACTACCAACGCCTGGGATGAAGAATTTTATTATGGCCTATTGGTTCCGGGATTATTAATTGACAAACTTGTAAATAATACTGATACAATTTTTGCCGTAAATGGAAACAGCGTAATAAGAAGTGAAAATAATGGATTGAACTGGACAGATGATAAAACAGGTACTCATGACGGGTATGCCCGTAATCTTTTTACCGGAGCAATAAATCATTATCTTATTACCAATATACCTCTTGGCGGCACCTGGGTGCAACAAAGAAATAAACATTCAATTACCGGGGCAAGCTGGGAAACCAATGAAGAACTTTTACCAACCGGATTTGCTTATGATATCCTTGAATTTAAAAACAAACTTTTTTTAGCCAAAGCTGACGGGCTTTATATTAAGGATGTGGTGCTGGCAGTTGACAATCCTGCACGCAGTAATACAACTATGGAAATATTTCCTAACCCTTCAAACGGTGCAGGAATTAATGTTATAAGTGATAAGCAGGTAAATAAACTTAACATTTTTAATGCTTTGGGACAGCTTAACTATTCTTCAACCGCAGGAAAGAGTAAATTTATAATCAACCCCCATTTAAGCCCTGGCGTTTATTTTATGAATCTGAAATTATCAAATGGCCAGAGTATGGTGAGGAAAATAATTATAGAATAAGGAGCAAGTCATCAGTTAACCGCCATTGCCAGTCCGCCAAACAGGTACTTAAAAATAGTATATACGCTGCAATAACTGCACTGCTGGTTTCTTAAAATAAAAGACCGCAATTAAACAATTGCGGTCTTTTTACAGTAGTTAAAAAAATCTATTTCATTGCGCCGGTAATAAACTCAGCAACATCTTTCTTAAATTTTGCGGCAGATTCATTATGTATGTACATCATATGCCCTGCTTCATAATATTTCATGGTTATATTGCTCTTAATTTTCTTATCCAGTCCCATATGATCAAATGTGTATTCAGTTCCTGCAAAAGGAGTGGCTAAATCAAACACACCATTGAGCACCAGTATTTTCATTTTGGGATTATTAGACATAGCATTTAATAAATCGGGTCCTGTATTAGGTGAGGCAGCATCACCAAACAAACCATTGCTGCGCTGGTGTTTCCAGTCCCATTTAAAATCGGGGAAACTGTAAGCCCCTGTAGTATAACTTTTTTCTTTACTTACTTTCAATTCGGTAGTATAATAATTCATAAAGGCAGAAATAAATGCCGGGCTAATATCTTCTGACTGGGGATCCGTAAAAGCATATTCACTTAACAAATCCTGTGCTATGCCTTTGTATCTTGAATCCAAACGGCCCACCTGTACACCGGAATTGCGTAACAATTCCTGTGAATACTGAGGTTGTAATACCCGCAGGTTAGCTTTATCCCAATAGTCTTTACTTAAGCCGGTATAAGTAACTAATTTATTTAAAATTTTATCTCTTTCATCAGCCCCTAGCTGGTCGCCTTTTATTAATGCTTCTGCATATTCACCAGAAGCAAAAGCTCTTACTTCTTTTAAAAAAGCATCAAGGTTAGCCGGTTTATTAGCTACTTTATTATGATACCATGATGTGGCAGCATAAGTAGGAAGGTTTACAACATAAGGCAAATCATCACCGGGGTTAAAGGACAGTGTACGAATGTCGAGCACATTGGATACCAGCACCACGCCATTTACAGAAATACCAAAACTTTCCTGCAGGTAATCTGCCACACCGGCAGAACGGAAAGTACCATAGCTTTCACCTAACAAATATTTAGGAGAGTTCCATCTTTCATTATCATTTACATAATTTCTAATAAACTGGCTTACTGATTTTATATCCTGGTCAACTCCCCAGAAATCACTGTTTTTTGATTTGCCCACCGCACGGCTTAAACCAGTGCCAACAGGATCCATCATTACAACATCCGACACATCAAGGATGGAGTAATTGTTATCTTCTAACCTGTACGGTGCAGGTCCGTTAGGTGAAGGATCATTCACCACTACCCTTCTTGGCCCCATAACTCCCATGTGTAACCATATGGAAGAAGAACCGGGTCCGCCATTATAGGAAAAAGTAACCGGGCGTTTGGTCATATCCGTTTCACCATCTTTAGTGTAAGCAGTATAACCAAAACTTGCAATGGGCTCATCCTTCTCATTTTTAAGAATAAGCGTACCCACTGTTGCAGTATAGCTAATGAGTTTGTTATCAATTTTAATACTGTGTTTGGTAACAAACTTTTCAGGCTTGGTGGCAGCAGCACTGTCCTGTGAATAAGTGGTAATGGAAAAAGCAAGCAATACTATCAATAAGCTGATAGTGGAAATGTTTCGTTTCATGCCAATTGGTTTTATAAAATTTAAGAGAGGCTGAAGTTACGGGATTATGGTTTTACCTAACACCGACCAGGCAAGCTGATTAGCCGCTGGTGGAAATATTTATTTCCGGAAAAAGGCAGATCTAAGCTGTTTTGCAAGCTTATTTGAATCTAAAATGGCAGGGTTGTTATTTTTTCTTCCGGTTATTGTTTTGCGCTTTTACCCTTCTTTATCCATGCTTTATCCATGCCTTTGAGTGGGCTTTGCCTGCGGTTGTCTTGTACTTAAGGTTGAGACGAAGGTTGAGATAGCTAAGGCTAAGCCTAAGGTTAAGGTTGAGGTTGAGGCTGGGGTTGAGGTTAAGGTTGGGGAGGAAGGATGAACTATAGATTTTATTGCCGGTCAAAGGCGGTCAAAGTAGTAAAAAGCGGCATAAACGGCCGGTTGGTTTTTGTCTGCTGAAAAGATTTTTTATCATTGATAAAAGATTTGAAAATGGCAAAGTAGGCAGGTTCCTTTTATATTACCTAATCATACTGTTAAAACTTACTGTAACGAATTGCTGCAGTTATTCAGTCTGCCGGGTGAGCAACCTGCCCAGGAGTTTACGGCAGTACATTTAAAGAGATATATGCTGTATTGTGCGGTTGATCATAAACTAAGTGAAAACACGAGGAATAAAAAACAGACGGTAATGCTGATGGCTGACATGGTACCCCGATAAACCGGGGTATTTGCCGGGGTGATTATGTGACTGAGCTGGCGAAGCTGTGCCCGGATAGCAAAACAGGCAGTTGTATTTGCGAAAGCTTTTTTATGAAAAACAATTTTTTTAACCAATTGAAAAAGAAGTAACTATTAAAAAAAGCGAAAGTTTGATTCTCGAAAACTTTCGCATATTTTTGAGTTATCGGCAACCCTATTGATGATAGTGTATATTCAAAGGACTGAAATGAAAAA
>JBLMVP010000106.1:0-4708 GCA_050256755.1 Sphingobacteriales bacterium
CAGATTGCCAATATTACCGGGTTTATAAGTTTAATTGCAGGAATAATATTTAGTTGAAAATATATTTTGGAGAAACTAAATCGTTATTTCAATCCTGTTTTGTTCAGGGTCAAGCACCACGCTTTCATAATAGCCATCACCAGTCCATCTTGGTCTATCTATCAAAACAAAACCATCTTTAATAAGCCGGTTAGTTAGTGCGGTTACTTTTTCTTCACTGCCAACCGAAACAGCAAAATGAATAAGCCCGGTAAACTGGTTATAAATATCATTTTGCGTGGATGGTATGCCAACCATCTGCATTAATTCTAATCTTGGCCCTTTTTCGAAGGAAAGAAAATAGGATTGAAAATGTTTCTTCTCATTTACATACTTATCACCGGCAATTGCGTTGAAATAAGAACAATAAAAGGATTTCATTTTCTCTAAATCTTTTGTCCAGATGGCAATATGTTCAATATGCATTTGGTAAAATTAACTTATAAGGGAAAAAAAATTGTTCTTTATATAACTTTTAAAAATAAAACCCGGTAACAGGGCCGGGTTCAAATTTTACCAAAACCAACTGCTTAAGAATTTTATAATTCGTTTAAAATTGCTTTTGAAAGCGGGAAGAGGAAATGATCGTTTGTTTCTTCTTTTAAACTAATGTTGCCCTGCCCGCTGGTTGATGCCGTTTTCTTCTGCTCAGTCATTTTATGTCCGCTAATTGATTTTTTTCCTTCCGCCATTCCATCACCGTTCAGTGTCACCACCAGTGCTATTATTAATCCTGTTTTAACGGCGCTTGTCATAAATTTTTTTTTACAGTACAAATTTGCATAACAACGAAGCTTCTGGAAAGTGTTTTCCGGTAAACAGGGTTTTTTGAGTAGCGAAATGAGTAAATTAAAGAGTCAACTGCCGCAATAGCCCTGGGAAAATCGGTTCTGGCAACTAAACGGAGGCATAAGAATACAGTACGATGGTTTTTTTAAACAATTTTGGTAGCAGGGTTAATTTGGTTTTACCTTTGCCGGATGTTAAGTATGAAAAAGATGAGGCTGGTAATTTTCTTTTTTGTCCTGGCTGTTTTTGTTACAGTAACAGCTTCAGCACAATGCTCTGTTTGTACGAAAACAGCATCTCAGCTTGGACCTAAAGCTGCAACAGGTTTAAATACAGGAATTATTTATTTAATGATTACTCCTTTTTTAATCAGCGGCTATATTGGCTATCGCTGGTGGAAAAACAACCAGGATACTGATTAATCAATCTACTTATTTAAAACAAAACGGTATAAGTTAAAAGAAGGTTCTTTTAACTGCTTGCTTATTTCCTCTTTTAATTTTTTCTTATCAATATCTTTCATCCTTTTATTTTGGATAAGATGGAAAGCTTTTTCTGCGAGAAGAAATATTTTTCTGTCGTTATTTAAACCCGATTGCTGGTGCAGCATTATTTTTTCCAGTAATTCATCCAGACCCTTTTGTTCAGATGCAATTGTTTTTATAATAGCTATTTCATATTGGTGGTTAGAAAAAGAAGGAGCCAGCATTAACCGCAGATTTTTCACAAACAAATCTGCATCCGGCCGGTCACTTTTATTAACAACAAAAATATCGGCAATCTCCATTAATCCAGCTTTCATGGTTTGTATTTCATCTCCTGCCTCTGGAACAATAACAACCACTGTGGTATCTGCAAGTCCGGCTATTTCAATTTCGCTTTGTCCCACACCTACTGTTTCAATAATAATATAATCAACAGGAAAAGCTTTTACTGTATCCGTTATTTCAATAATCTTCGGGTGCAATCCTCCCAAAGAACCCCTGGTGGCCAATGAACGGATGAATACATCAGGGTGATTATACCAGTTGCTCATTCGAATTCTGTCTCCTAACAAAGCGCCAAGGTTAAAAGGAGAAGAAGGATCAACACAAAGAACAGCACATTTTTTATTTTGTTTTAGTATCTCTGCAATTAGCCCGTCCACCAGTGTGCTTTTGCCGGCACCGGGGGGACCTGTAATACCAATTACAGGTGTTGATTTGACAGGTAATAGCTGCAAAAAATCTTCGTATCCTGCATACTCATTTTCTACAAGGGTTATAGTTCTTGCCAGTGCTTTAGTATCTCCGTTAATTATTTCTTCCAGTATTTGTGCCCACATATTGATAAAAATTCAACCAATCAAATGATAAATTCCAAAAACTAATTGGCATCTTGCAGCATAAGCCAATTATATTTTAGAGACTAACAAAAATATAGCTAAAAATTCAGAACAGGCTTACCGGTATTGGTTGGCTATTATAACCATTATTGGTATGATGGCAGGTTTGTTTATATCCCGTTCAGTATTATCTGTGAGTATGATAATTTTTATTATAAATGGAATTTTCGATATCAATATTATAAAAAAGATAAAAGCATTCCTTAATAATAAAATTGTTATTGCTTTTGCACTTATATTTCTAGTGCCTTTTATTTCGGGACTATGGAGCAGTAATACCCCGGAATGGTGGACCAGAACGGCCGTAAAACTTCCGTTTATATTATTACCTGTTGGTTTTTTTGCATTGAATAAATTGCCGGAGAAACATTTTATAAATCTTAACCGGTTTTTTATTGCATTGATGTTGGCGGGTTCTGTTTGGAGTGTAATAAAATACTGGCAAAACACTGCATTTTATCATGAGCAATACCTGAGAGCACAGGTTATTCCAACACCTTTTGATGATAACCATATCTATTTTAGTTTTTCCGTAGTAGTGACTATTCTATTGCTTATTAAACTCTTTATTGCCGACAAAACAAAAACTTGGCGTTGGGTTTATGGATTAACCGGTGCCTGGTTCATTGTTTACCTCCATATCCTTTCCGCAAAAACAGGGTTACTTTGTTTGTATATTTCGCTTTTGATGCTGGGATTTTATTTACTAAAAAAAACAAAGAAAAAAAAACTCGCCCTAATAACTGTACTGCTTGTATTGTGTTTACCCTTTGTTGCGTATAAAATTTCACCAACATTTAAAAACCGCGTTGGCTATGTTCTCTATGATTATGGTAATTATTCACGGGGAAATTTTATAGAGGGATTAAGCGATGGGAATCGTTACCTGTCATTAAAAGCGGGTTGGGATATTTTTAAAATAGCTCCTGTATCCGGTATTGGTTTTGGCGATTTATGGGGTAAGGTAGATGAATGGAACAGATTACATCGTCCTCAAATAAAAGATTATGAGAGAATGCTCCCAAGCAGTGAGATATTCCTGTATATATGCGGAGCAGGAATTACGGGAGGCATTTTATTATTAATCGCTATTTTGATCCCGCTTTTTTACAAACCGATGCAGAAGGATATTACCTGGATTGGCTTTCATGTAATAATGATAGTTTTTCTTCTTTATGAGGTTACACTGGAAGCCCAGTTTGGGGTTTTTGTTTATGCTTTTTTTTGTTTTTGGTGGCAGCAATCAAATCCTGATAAAATAATTAGTCTTTAATTTTTTGAGCGAACAGGTAGCCCTTTTTGAAGTGCATATAATTTATAATACTTCATAAAAGTTAGGTGAGCTATATTTTTTGCAATTACGTAACCATAAAAACCATTTAAAAAACCGCGGCGAATAACATAATCATTGATAAATGCCCATGCAGGATTAAATATAATTTTTAACCAATTTGATTTCCTCCCTTTTTTTAAATATGCTTCTGCCGATATGGTGCTGAAACGGTTGTTTTGAATTATGTGTTCTTCTAAGCTATTATAAGAGTAATGAAGGATTTCTCCTTTAAGATGCTGAACGGGTTGCGGAGAATCAAATACAATAAAATCATGGGGGTTTACTCCACCGTAACGGGCTTGCAGGTTATCAAATAACCTCAGTTTTTTATCGGGATACCAGCTTCCGTGCCGGATAAATTTTCCACAGTAATAAGTACAACGGTTTACGGTATAACCTTTATAGGTGATATTTTTTTTAAGTTCAAGTATTGATTTTTCCAGTACTGTGTCTATGGCCTCGTCTGCATCTAAACTTAAAACATATTGATTGGAAGCAAGGCTTAATGCCTTGTTTTTTTGCTCAATATAACCTGCAAAAGCCTGCTGATGTACAATAGCACCCCTTGCTTTAGCAACGTCAACCGTATTGTCAGAAGAAAACGAATCCAAAACAATAACTTCATCAGCAATATTTTTTACTGAATCAATACAGCGGCCTATATTCTTTTCTTCATTAAAAGTTATTATAACTACCGATATTGCTGTCATATTTGAATGCTGTAAAGTTAAGGCTGATAATGTAAATTTGTTTTGTGAAATTACCCGTTGATATAGCGAATGTATTAGAAACGTATTTTGACGGGATTTTTGTCATTACTCTGGAGCGGGCAACAGAAAGACAGGAACAGATAAAAAAAAGACTTGAGGGGTTAAATTTTAATTTTTTTTACGGAGTAGATAAACTGCAACTGAACCTTAAGCAATTAATTAATGAAAATATTTATGATGAAGCGGAGGCAAAAAGATTGGACCGGTACGGTAAAGGAATGGTATTAGGTCATGTAGCCTGTGCCTTATCTCATCGTAAGCTTTATGAGCATATATTACGCCTTGGTTATAAAAGAGCTTTAATTTTTGAAGATGATGTAGTGCCCTTGTATGATAACTTACGCGAAATTAATACTACCTTAAGTGAATTACCAACTGATTGGTAGATGGTTT
>JBLMVP010000107.1:0-3896 GCA_050256755.1 Sphingobacteriales bacterium
CTGCTGTAAGTTCACTTTTAAATACCAGCCATAATAAAGTAAACATAATTATTTGTCTCAGCAGGTTTACAAAAGTTCCCTGTATAAAACTTAATGTTCTGATGCTTTTTACTTTTTTTAATTCCAGCCCAAGAATCTTATAAGTGTTATTGTTTAAGCGACTTATTTCCTGTTGTGTTAATCCCAAACTTTTTACCAGTTCTATATTTCTTAACGACTCTGTTGTTGAACCTGCTAATACAGTTGTTTCCTTAACAATAGTTTTTTGAATGATTTTTATTTTTTTACTCAGCAGGCTTGTTAAAAGAGCCAGTAATAAAATGCCAATAAAATATATGGGCATGATAGACCAGTGAAGCCTGAGTGAATACACAGAGACAAACACAATACCTACCAGCATCCCGAATAATACATTTATAAAGGAGATGATAAATTTTTCTGTATCTGTTCTTACCTTAGTTAAAATAGATAATGTTTCACCACTACGCTGGTCTTCAAATTCCTGGTAGGGAAGTTTCATGGAATGTTTCAGCCCGTCAGTAAAAATTCTGGCGCCAAATTTCTGTACAATAACATTGCTGAAATAATCCTGGAAAGCTTTTGCAATCCTTGATACCATTGCCACACTGATTAATATTCCCAGCACTCCTAATACCCCCCAAATAAATTCAGTTTGTGTTCTTGTACCGATGGCAATAAATTTTTTGGTTTTGTCAAAGTAACCTGTTTCATAAGGATGAGTAGCATAACGGTCTATTAACTTTCCGAAGAAATAAGGGTCAAGCATCGAGAAAATCTGGTTGATTGCTGATAAAGCAAGTGCCAATAATACCAGCCATTTATAAGGTTTAAGGTATGATATAAGAATCTTCATAATAATTATTTTAAGAAAATGCTTTTGCAGCAAAAACAGTACAAGTTCGTGAAAACTGACAAGATTTCTGTGTTATGACATTAAAAGAGGTTGATTAAAAGCTGCCACTTTTAAAAAAGCCATTTCCAAACAGACATTAATTAGGGAAAATCTTGGAAAGAATTAAAATAATATGTGTAAAGATAATTTTATAAAAAACTATTACTAATAATTGGGAACTGTTTTATGAATTTATAAGAAGGTCATTTTACTCTAAAAACTCTTCTTTTCAGTTGGTTATATAATTGGAGATAACGTATCTTTAAAGATGGCAGAATAATTTTTAACAAATGCGGATTAAATGACGGAACAACAAAAACAATTTATGCGGGAAGCAATACGCCTGTCAGTAGTAAATGTGGAAGAGGGTAAAGGCGGACCATTTGGTGCAGTAATAGTTAAGGATGGAAAAATAATAGCACGGGGAGCAAATTGCGTAACATTACATAATGACCCTACAGCCCATGCCGAAGTAGTGGCTATAAGGGAAGCCTGTAAACTTCTAAACAGTTTTCAATTAGATGGGTGTGAAATATATGCCAGTTGCGAGCCCTGCCCAATGTGCCTTGCGGCAATTTATTGGGCCAGGCCTGATAAATTATTTTATGCTAATAATAAAGAAGACGCAACTGCCATTCACTTCGACGATAATTTTATTTATGAGGAAATAGCAAAACCTGTTTCAGAAAGAAAACTCTTTACGCAACAACTGCTGAGAGAAGAAGCATTAAAAGCTTTTGAGAAATGGCAAACAAGCTTAAATAAAATTGAATATTGATGATTCAGTTTATATTAAATGAACAGCTGGTTAAAACCAATTTGCCGGCGGGTAGTACGGTGCTGGATTATGTACGCTATCATAAGAGACTGATGGGTACAAAGATTGGTTGCCGCGAAGGTGATTGCGGAGCTTGTACGGTTTTAACTGGTGATTTTGAAAACGGACAACTGGCTTATCGTTCTATGACGAGTTGTCTTATGCCTTTAGCCAATGCCAATGGAAAGCATATTGTTACAGTGGAAGGTATCAATATGAATGGCCTTTCCCCTGTACAACAGGCTATGGTGGATACTAATGGAACACAATGTGGTTTTTGTACTATTGGTTTTGTAATAAGTTTTACCGGTTTTGTAATGCATCCTACAGATAAAACCTGCGAAAAAGCAATTGAATGTATTGATGGAAATATTTGCCGCTGTACTGGATATAAATCTATCGAAAGAGCAGCGGCTGTCATTTCAGAAAAAGTATCAGTAAAACCGGAAACAGAAACAATAGACTGGCTGGTAAAAAATAATTTTATCCCGGAATATTTTAGCAATATCAAAAGTCGGTTACTGGAATTAAAAAATAGCCCGGCTACAAATGGATCTGATAATGCTGATGGATTATTGATTGGTGGCGGTACTGATCTAATTGTACAAAAACACAATTTTGTAAAAAAATCTGCTATCAGTAATTTGTTTGACACCAGAACATTAAAAGGCATCACCTTAGAAAATGGAAAATGTATTATGGGGGCTTCAGTTACTGTAACAGAATTTAGTGAATCACCAATTATCCGAAATATATTTCCGCAATTGGAAAAATATGTAAAATTAGTTTCTTCCACACCCATACGCAATATGGCTACCCTTGCGGGCAATCTGGTGAATGCATCACCTATTGGTGATATGAGTATTTTTTTACTGGCGTTGGATGCCGAAATCATTTTAAATAATGGTGGAATCACTAGAGCGATTAAGCTAAAAGATTTTTACAAAGGATATAAACTATTAGATTTATCAGACGGAGAAATTATTGAACAAATAATCTTTAAGGTACCTGAAAAAAAATCAACTTTTAATTTCGAAAAAGTATGTAAACGAACTTACCTGGATATAGCATCTGTAAACTCAGCTTGCTTACTGCAAATAAATGATGATGGGATTATAACAGCCATTTATTTATCAGCTGGAGGGGTGGCGCCTTATCCAAAATACCTCACCAATACAGTTTCATTCTTAAAAGGAAAGAAGATGGAATCAGCTGTGCTGAAAGAGGCGATTAAAATAATGAACAATGAAATTGCCCCTATCAGCGATGCAAGAGGAGCGGCCGAATATAAACGGCTTTTATTACGACAATTGTTTTTGACACATTGCGCAGGTATTAAAGAAGCAGTATTAAATGAAATGCTAATTAATTAGAAAAACGCAGTTATAGAAATTGATTACTAATAAAAAAATACAAACTGCTGCAAAAGCCCCAACGGAGATTGTGGTTGGAAATATTGATGCACCTAACCATGTTACCGGTAAATCTATTTATGTGGATGATATACCGGGTATGGAAGGAATGCTTTTTGTAAAAATTTTTGATGCGACTGTTGCTCATGCAAAAATTAAGAGCATTGATTATAGTGAGGCATTACAGTTAGAAGGCGTGGTAAAAATTTTTTCCTATAAAGATATCCCCGGCGAAAATCAAATTGGCGGCATTATTCTGGATGAACCGTTATTGGCGGATGCTGAAGTGCATTATATGGGTCAGCCTATTTTAATTGTAGCTGCAGATACCGAAGATGCAGCAGAAGAAGCATTGAAGAAAATTAAAATCGAATTTGAACCGCTTCCTGTAATCGTCAATCCAAGAGAAGCATTTGCCAAAGGGAACTTGTTATCACCTTCACGCAAATTTGTTTTGGGAAACACTACAGAAGCATTTGCTTCCTGTAAATATATTTTTGAAGGAACAGCAGAAACAAATGGACAGGAACATTTGTACCTGGAAACACAGGGTGCTTATGCTGTTCCGGCAGAACATAACAGTGTAAAAGTTTTTTCTTCCACGCAAGGGCCAACGGCTCTACAAAGAATTACTGCAAGAGTGTTGGGTGTAGGAATGAATAATGTAGAGGTGGACGTATCAAGATTAGGTGGCGGTTTTGGTGGTAAAGAAGATCAGGCTTCTACATGGGCGGCTATGGCTGCGTTGGTTACA
>JBLMVP010000108.1:0-9337 GCA_050256755.1 Sphingobacteriales bacterium
GTACTCAATCCACTACCATTAGTAACACCGCAGACTTAATTATAACTAAAATTGCCCCACCAACAGTAACTGCAGGAGGTGATATCATCTACCAGATTGTTGTTGGAAATCTGGGTCCAAATACAGCAACTAATGTATTACTCCTGGATAATTTTCCTCCTATACCACAAATTACTTTCGGATCAATAATAGCACCACCAGGTTGGAACCCTGTGTCTGTTCCTTTTTTGGGAACTCCCGGTCCATTCTCTATTGCTTTTATTAAGGCAACGCTAACTCCCGGAGAAGGTCCACAGGTATTTATATTCGTAGTTCATACCATCGGCAATATTGCTAATGACATATTAGTAAATAATACTGCGGTGGTATCAGGTAGTGCTCAAACATTCGATCCTGTTTCAGGCAATAATACTTCTACGGCAACAACAAATATAATTGCCTGCAATATCATCTGCCCGGGAGATATAACTGTAAATACCCTTCCAACAGATATAGATTGTGGTACTATTGTTACTTATCCTGATGCAACTACAACAGGTAGTTGTGGTACGCTTAATTACAGTAAGGCATCCGGTACTTTCTTCCCGGTAGGTACCACTACTGTAACAGTAACTTCACCAGCAACAGGTCAGTCCTGTACGTTCAATGTAACAGTAAAAGATAATACGCCGCCGGTGCCAAACTGCCCAGCCGATTATAGTGTGAACGCAGATCCCGGGCAGTGTTCGGCTACGGTTAGTTTTTTAATGACTGCTACAGATAATTGTGAATTAATTTCTACAGGTCTTGGATTTGACGGACCATTATCTGTAGGTTCGCATACATTCTCCAAAACATTTACGGATGTATCAGGAAATTCAGCGTCTTGTAGTTTCACTGTTACAGTGGTGGATAATCAGCCTCCGGTAATTACCTGTCAGCCCGGTAAAACAGTGAATGCTGATGCCGGCAAGTGTTATGCATCAGCCGCCAGTGTGAACCTGGTAAACCCAACTGCTACAGATAATTGTGGCTCAACTTCAATAAACGGTATTCGCAGCGATGGTAAATTATTAACTGATAATTATCCAACAGGTGCTACGGTAATAACATGGACGGCAACTGACGCACATAGCAATACGGCCTCCTGTACACAAACAATAACGGTGAAGGATAACCAGCCACCAGCTATTACTGGTATAAGTGCCACACCATCTGTTTTATGGCCTCCTAACCATACCATGAGAGATGTTACGATCAGTTACTCTTCTGCAGATAATTGTGGTATCGCTAATTGTTCTTTGTCAGTATCCAGCAATGAACCAATAGACGGAACAGGTGATGGAGATACCTCGCCAGACTGGATTATTGTTGATGGCAATCATCTTAAACTGAGAGCTGAAAGATCTGCACAGGGCAATGGTAGAATTTATACGATCACTATTACCTGTACAGACATTAGTGGTAATTCTACCTCACAAACAGTGAATGTGGTGGTGTCACATAATATCACTGCTCCGCTCAGTGGTAATTCGTTCAAGATCGGTTCAACTGTAAATTTTGCCGGCACCTTCTGGGATAAACCGGGTAACAAACATACTGCTCAGTGGCTGATAGATAATACAAGTGTGGCTGGTACTGTAACTGCTGAACCAAGTGGATTGAAAAATGGAACGGTAGCAGGTTCTTATAAATTTGGTTCAGCCGGTGTTTATAAACTGCAGATGAATGTAAAAGATCAAAATGGTGTGGTAAGTTATGCCAATACCAATGGAGATATGGAAGCGATTGTAGTTATTTATGATCCGAACGGAGGTTATGCTTATGGCGGAGGTTATTTCATGTCACCTTCCGGATCATTGAAGAGCAATTCAAACGCAACGGGTAAAGTAAGCTATGGATTTAACAGCAATTACTTTAAAGGTGCCACTAATCCAAAAGGAGAAACTCAAATGCAGTTCCAGGTAGGTAACCTTGAATTCAATGCGTTGAATTTTGATTATCTCTCAATAAATGGCGCCAAAGCACAGTTTAAAGGATCAGGTAAGATTACAGGCGATCAGTCTGGTTATAATTTTATTATGACAGTAATAGATGGTGGTATTGATGGAACAGGTACAGATAAAATCAGGCTCAAGATTTACAATAAAAATACCGGGGTAATTATTTATGATAACCAGCCCGGCGCCAGTGATGCAGCTGATCCAACAACTGCTGTTGGTAACGGAAGTACTGTGGTAATTGTTAATCCAACAGTAACAGAAATAAATACTATTACTAGTGCTACAACAACCGTTGAGGTAAAAGACGGCTTCCACGCTCAAATATTTGATGCAGCTGTAATGCCTAATCCAACAACTGATAATTTCAGGCTGCAGGTAATCACTACCGCTAAAGAGCAAATACAAGTTAAGGTAGTGGATATACTGGGCCGCCAGGTTAAGCAAATTAAATTTGCTCCATATCAAACAATACAGTTTGGCAGCGACTTAAAGAAAGGAATATATATGGTAGAAATAACGCAGGGCACCAATCATAAAGTAGTTAAACTGCAAAAACTGTAAACCCTAAAATTTTAAACTGCAAAGACCGTCTGCCAATTGGCAGACGGTCTTTTTCTTTTTACATTTTTGCAGCCGTTAACTTTGCGGCATGACAGATTCAAAACAGCTGGTATCGATATTAAAAAAACATCAACCTGAATTTCATAAAGTAGTTTCTTTTAACCCGGCAATAGATAAATTACTTTCGCTGGATTTTACAGAAAACAATACAGACTTAACGACTGAAATGCTCGAGGATACTTCAAAGTTTTCCGCTTATATCAGCCACAAACTGCAAACCACAAACAATAAATTTGGAATTGGAGGCTATGCCGAACATAGATCTGTTTACAGCCGCAGTAAAGTTTTTGATGCAGCCAATCCTGGTGATGAACCAAGACGTTTGCATTTAGGAACAGATATATGGGGAGAAGCAGGAACGAATGTATATGCACCGCTGGGCGGGATGGTTCACAGTTTTGCATTCAATAATCATTTTGGTGATTATGGTGTCACAATAATACTCTTACACCAGTTAGATGGAATTCCCTTTTACACTTTATATGGTCATCTTAGTTTAAAAGATATTGAAAAACTAAAAGAAGGAAGTTATGTAAGTCATGGACAGGTGATTGGTCATTTTGGTGAGCCAAACGAAAACGGGCAATGGCCACCACATTTACATTTTCAAATAATTAATGATTTGCGGGTTAGTAAAGGAGATTATCCCGGTGTATGTAAATATTCTGAAAGAGAATTTTACTTAAACAATTGTCCCGACCCGGATTTGATTTTACAAATGAATAAATATTTATAACAACGCTTTTATAATTTCTTCCCATTCCTCCTCTAAGGAATAAGCAGGCATTGGCTTACCTGTTTTATTGTACCAGTAATTAGCATTAAATTTATCACCTTCTTTACGATGCAGGTAAGCATGAACCCATGCGGCAGTTTCATCTTCTGTATCCTGAATGATTGTATGTGCTTTTTCCCAATCACCTTTTCCATCATGCCATAATGATTGAAGATAGACGGATAAATCTTTTGATGGACTTGCCTGTGATAGTGAATGTATGAACGCTTCAGAATTCATAACCCAAAAATAACACAGAATCACCTCATCGTAGTATAATGTCTCTTTCTCTTGTTATCCGGTCTCCTTCTTTGTTAAGGAGGTAAACTTTCTTCCCCGGTTAATACCCGGGTACTGCTATTTACCGGCATACGGGTAAATAATTCCTCCAAAAGCATCTCTGCAAATGCATGTTTTACAATAACCTTGTTTTTTATTTCCCGGCTGCTTTCCTGCTCCTTCGGTGTGATATTTTCTTCAGCAGGTATAAAATTACTCAGCAAACTGTGGCGTATGTCTTCCTCGCTCCACTCTAACCTTATCAGCCGCATACACTCAACAAGCACCAACCGGTATAATTGCTTGTTGCATTCCCAACCCGGTATACATTTTCTAATCGATGAAGCCATCCTCGACGCACTCCCCATCACGTCAGCATAATATCTTGTCAGCTTAAATGCCGGGTCAGTCTTTACTCTTTTGCTGTCCAAACTGCTTTTATTGCGTACATAATATTCCCCGCCCATTTCATAAAAACAGAGATTATCAATACAGCCGGTTATTTTAAATAGTCCTGCTTGTTTTGCCATACATTCCAAATTAAGCAATACATACTGCAATTCCCCGTCAATAAACCGTTAGTGCCGTTTTCGCCGGTTTTATCTTCGGTATGCTATAACAAACAAAGTATAAAATATAATTAGCAGGACTATTGATATAAATCAATTTCTCAGCCTTCTTCTCCTGTCCTTAAGCTGCCTGCCCGCTGCGATAGTAGTACGATACTCCTGCCTTAAAGCATAGGTAAAGCATAGTAAAAGCGTAAAAAAATAATACTATCCGCACCGTTAGCAGGTCAGCCTGCCATCATTATGACTCCCCTAAATCTCTGTAACCGGGTCATTTTCTTAATAATTTAAAGGCATGGGTCCATTGGTTACTGATAAATCCTGGAATACACCAGAGTATACACAACGGCTCAATAGCTCTTGCTGCTTCTGCTTTACCCATATCTTCTGTTTCCCATCCAAAAGCAGTAAGAATACCGGTAACTGTTTTCTTTGCAGCCGCATCATTTCCGGCAATAAACATCGTAGGAACACCCTCTGAAAAATTTGGTTTATACATAAGTGCGTTACCAACACTGTTGAATGCTTTTACCAATTTTGCCTGAGGGATTACCTGCTGAATTTTTTCCATTAATGATTCATTCAAATCAGTAAAGAACTTCAGTACACCATTCACAGGCGGCTCTTTTGAAATAGGGTTGGTAGCGTCTACGATCACTTTGTTGGAAAAATTTTCTTTTCCTGCAATATTTACCACATCAATGGCAACGGAACCCGCAACAGCCAATACCAATATTTCACCAAAAGCAGCCGTCTCTTTAAACGTACCAATATTACCCAAAGCATTTTCTGTTTTCCATCCTGCCACTTCGTCTTTGCCTGTATCTCTTGTGCCTAATGATACTTCATATCCTTCTTTTAAAAAGGCGGTAGCTAATACACGGCCAACAATACCGCTTCCAATGATTCCGATTTTAGGTTTATTATTTTTCATAACTGGTTAATTTTTTAAATTATTAAGATGTTTTTCCCTCTTGATCTTCCGGCTTTCATATAAGTCAGGGCTTCTTTTATTTGTGATAATTCAAATCGTTTGTCGATTATTACTTTTACTTTATCTTTTTCAATCAAGTCAATAATTTGTTTTAATTGCCGGGGATTGGATTGAAATAAAAATTTACTGCCCTTAATTCCATATTGATTGAATAAGTTTTCATCAAGGGGAATATTTAGCGATACAATTGAAACATAACGGCCACCTTTCTTTAATGCTCTCAAAGAAGCCAGTTGAGTTTCAAAAGAACTAATGGTATCCAGCACAGCATCTGCATCTTTCACTACCTCATTAAGCTTATATCTGTTGTAATCAACTACTTCATCTGCTCCAAAAGATTTAAGAAAATCAATATTTTTTTGAGATGCAGTAGCAATCGCATAGGCTCCGGAAGCTTTTGCAAACTGTAATGCAAACAAACCCACGCCACCAGCCGCCGCATGAATAATAATTTTTTCTCCTTTCTGCAAATGCAGATGGTTATATAAAGCCTGCCAGGCTGTTAATCCCGCCATCGGAATTGCAGCAGCATCAGCAGTGGAAATATTCTTTGGCTTAAGAGCAATATATTTTTCTTCTGTAGCAACATACTCAGCAAAGGCACATTGTTTTTGCCATTCCAGGGAACCAATTATTTCATCTCCCACCTTAAATTTTTTTACATTACCTCCAGCTTCTTCAATTATTCCTGAAATATCACTTCCCATAATCATAGGAGTTCCAAAATATCCGTGCTCTGCAATTTTATAATCAACGGGGTTAATACTTCCTGCATATATTTTTACCAAAACCTCAGTTGATTTAATCACCGGCTTTGGTACATCCATTATCTCTATATTATCAATACTTCCTTTCTCTTTTAAAACTGCTGCTTTCATACAATCATTTTATGATTTTTTAGTTTGTTTGTATATACAAATTATTTATAATTATTGTTTTCAGCACAATTTTTATCAAGGTTCACTATTTCCAAATCATTAAATCTTCAAATTGCCTAATTTGCATCCAATGTCCAATCCCAGCTTAAATAGTGATAAAGAATTTTTAAACCCGGCTGATAAAGAATTTGAGAACAGCATTCGTCCGTCGGTGATGGAAGATTTTTCCGGTCAGCCTCAGATTATTGAAAACCTCCGCATATTTATTAAGGCTGCTAAAATTAGGGGCGAAGCATTAGATCATGTATTATTTCATGGCCCTCCTGGTTTAGGTAAAACAACATTAAGTCGTATTGTAGCCAATGAAATGGGTGTGAATATTAAAGAAACATCCGGACCTGTTATTGAAAAGCCGGGAGATCTTGCAGGTTTGCTTACCAATCTTGAACCCAATGATGTTTTATTTATTGATGAGATTCACAGGCTGAGTACTGTTGTTGAAGAATATTTATATGCTGCCATGGAAGATTACCGTATTGACATTATGATTGATACCGGGCCCAATGCAAGAAGTATTCAGCTTTCACTCCATCCTTTTACATTAATTGGTGCTACTACCAGGAGTGGTTTATTAACTGCTCCTTTATTATCAAGGTTTGCTATCAAATCAAGATTGGAATATTATAATTCCGAAACGCTGAAAGCAATTATCAAACGTTCAGCAAATATTCTGGGCACCAAAATTAAACCAGATGCTGCAGGAGAAATTTCCCGCCGCAGCCGGGGGACACCTCGTATTGCGAATGGTTTATTAAGGAGAGTAAGAGATTTTGCACAGGTATTGAATGATGGTGAAATTGATTTTGGCATTACCCAACATGCATTGAAAGCATTAAATGTAGATGAACATGGTTTGGATGAAATGGATAACCGCATCCTTAGTACCATCATAGAAAAATTTAAAGGTGGACCAGTTGGTATTACTACCATTGCTACTGCTGTTGGTGAAGAATCGGGTACTATTGAAGAAGTATATGAGCCTTTTTTAATACAGGAAGGGTTTCTGCAACGCACTCCCCGCGGAAGAGAAGCTACTGCAAAAGCATACGGGCATTTAGGTAAAAAACCCTTTGGCAGAACAGGAGATAATTTATTGTTTACTTAAAATTTAAACTGCCTGTTTAAATAAATTCATTCTATTTTTTGACGGGGTTTTTGTTTATTTTACCTCTCAAATTAAAAGGCAAGGCGCTATAATTTTCGGATTCTATTTGCTATTTTAGATGCCCCTTCAAACTCCTCTGAAAGACCTGTTCATTATTTATTACCTGCTGCCACAAAATGTATTTATTTTCAGCAGCCATTCGTGTGCAAAAAAAAATGTAGCCAAACGGATAAAACCAGCTTTGGTAAAGGGAACGAACCTGTTATGAAAAAAATATTCACCTCTGCGTTGCTGATTGTCAGCTTTCATTTGTTTGCTCAGAACGGGCTATCCCATTATGCCATTCAGGAAACAAAAGAAGTTTTTGCTTCTGCTTATACTGATAATACTTTATTTCCGCCGGTAATTGTTCCTGAAGCTTTAATTGAAACAAACGCAATTGGTGATTATCGTTCCAGGCAAAGTGGCGACTGGAGTCTTGTTTCTACCTGGGAAAGATTTGATGGGTCGTCCTGGGTTTCGGCTACTGTAGCCCCAACAAGCAGTGATGGTGCAATTAATATTTTAAACAGTCATACTGTTACAGTTACAACCCCAATTACAGCAGACCAGGTTACGGTTGATGCTGGAGGGTTTTTATCAGTGAGTTCATCATTTGCATTGACAGATGGGACAGGTGATGATTTAATAGTTAACGGAACACTTAATCTTAGTAGTGGCGCTGTTTCAAACAGCAGCGGTTCTTTAAGTACAGTGATGATTAATGGAACAGCTAGCTGGAGTGGTGGTAACTGGCAGAATATTAATATGCTTACGGTTGCTTCCGGAGCAATTATGAATATTTCAGGCACAGCTTCTCAATTGAGCAATGGTACATTAAGCAATTATGGAATAATTAACTGGAGTGGCGGTAATCTTATTTTATCTACTTATGTTTTGATTAATTACAGCGGTGCAGTAATTAATATTTCAGGAAATAATACTATGACTGCTGGTACCTGCGGTGGCTCTCCCTGCCCGGTTACCTTTACCAACAATGGGATTATTAGTAAATCTTCAACCGGTGCCACTGATTTATTGCTTGGAAATAATTCCGGAACGATAAAGGGAGTAGGAACAATAAACTGTCCAAACCTGGTAAGCAAAGGAGGTGTTATTTTACCTGCCGGCACCAGTTCCATCGAAATTCTAACAATAAATGGCGGTCAATTATTCAATAGTTTCACTTCCACACCTTTTGTAGCAGCCTCAAATTATATAGCAGAAATACAGGATGCTTCAGGGCCGGGCGTGGGCCATGACCAATTAAAAAGAGCAGGTAGTTTAGCATTAAGCGGCACCTTAACCATCGCTGAATCTGCCAATGTCCCTTCGGGATCATATGTAATAATATCATTAACATCAGGTACTATATCGGGATTCTTTTCAAGTTTTATCTCACCACCCGGTTATCTAATTAATACCACATCAACCAGTGTAACTGTGCAAAAAGGTACCTGCAATGCACCAATCACCAATAATACCATTACCGCCCCGGCAGTTACCAGTTTTTGCGGTGCAGGTGATCCTGCGGTAATAAATGGAAGTACTGCAACCGGTGGTTCAGGTGCGATAAGTTATCAATGGCAGCAACAGATAGGAACAGATATATACAGAGATGTAATTGGAGCTACTTCTTTAAACTATGATCCGCCAACACTCACCCAGACAACTAATTACAGAAGGCTGGCATATAGCGGAAGTTGTTCCGGTTATTCTTCTGTTGTTACTATAACCATTACGGGAGGTTCAACATCCGCACCAACTATTACTGCAGGAAGTGCTACGACATTTTGTAGTGGGGGAGCTGTAACACTAACATCATCTTCTGCCACAGGCAACCAGTGGTATAAAGACGGCGTGTTGATAAGTGGCGCAACCAATCAAACATACAGTACTAACGCAAGCGGAAGTTATACAGTAACAGTTACAGCGAATGGATGTACATCGATAGCATCAAACGCTATTGTAGTTACAGTCAATGCGATTCCATCCGCACCAATTATTACTGCAGGAAGTGCTACGACATTTTGTA
>JBLMVP010000109.1:0-3202 GCA_050256755.1 Sphingobacteriales bacterium
AGCAACTTTAATGTGGGAGCTGATTTGGAAGAAGTAGGAACTGTATTGCAGGTGGGTGATGGTATTGCCCGGGTATATGGATTAAATAATGTTCGTGCCGGGGAACTGGTAGAATTTGAAAATGGAGTTCGTGCGGTTGCATTGAACCTTGAAGAAGATAATGTAGGTGTGGTATTGATGGGGGAAAGCGGCGGAATTAAAGAAGGAGCTACTGTACGCCGTACAGGTAGTATTGCTTCAATTAAGGCGGGTGAAGGATTAGTTGGCCGTGTTATTAATACATTAGGGGAACCTATAGATGGTAAAGGACCAATCAGCGGAGAATTATATGAAATGCCTTTGGAGCGTAAAGCTCCGGGTGTAATTTACCGTGAACCAGTTAAGGAACCTCTGCAAACAGGCATTAAAGCGATTGATGCTATGATTCCTATCGGTCGTGGACAAAGAGAGTTAATTATTGGTGACCGCCAGACCGGTAAGACAGCTATTGCTGTTGATACCATCATTAACCAGAAAGAATTTTACAAAGCAGGTAAACCTGTTTATTGTATATATGTTGGTATTGGTCAGAAAGCTTCCACCATTGCGGGCATCATGAAAACATTGCAGGATAATGGTGCAATGGAATATACGGTTATTGTTGCCGCTTCTGCCAGTGACCCTGCTCCGCAACAGTTCTTTGCACCTTATGCCGGTGCTGCTATTGGTGAATTTTTCCGTGATACCGGACGCCCTGCATTGATTGTTTATGATGATTTAAGTAAACAGGCTGTGGCTTACCGTGAGGTATCATTATTGTTGCGTCGTCCTCCGGGTCGTGAAGCTTATCCCGGTGATGTATTTTATTTGCACAGCCGTTTGCTGGAACGTGCTGCTAAAGTTATTGGTGATGATAACGTTGCAAAGAACATGAACGATGTTCCTGCAAGTATTAAACATTTAGTAAAAGGTGGCGGTTCTTTAACGGCTTTACCAATTATTGAAACACAGGCCGGTGATGTATCTGCTTATATTCCTACCAATGTAATCTCAATTACAGACGGACAGATATTTTTGGAAGGTAACTTGTTCAATGCCGGTATTCGTCCGGCAATTAACGTAGGCATCTCTGTTAGCCGTGTGGGTGGTAATGCACAGATTAAATCAATGAAAAAAGTTGCCGGCACATTAAAATTAGACCAGGCATTGTATCGTGAGATGGAAGCCTTCTCTAAATTTGGTGGTGACCTGGATGCTGCTACCAAATCTATATTGGATAAAGGTGCCCGTAACGTGGAAATTTTGAAACAGGGGCAGTACCAGCCTTTTTCAGTAGAAAAACAAGTAGCGATGATTTATTTAGGCACACAGGGTTTATTAAGCCAGGTGCCTGTCAAAAAAGTTAAAGAATTTGAGGAACATTTCTTAATGGAAATGGAAACAAAAATGCCTGAATTATTAGCAGAATTTAAGAAAGGAAATTTGCCGGATGATGGGGTTAAGAAAATGGTTGATATGGCCAGGGGATTGATGGCGCAGTATAAATAAGACGAATCTATACTTTTGAAATAATGAAGAAAAGGGTTGCTGAGGCAACCCTTTTACATTTATATTTAAAGTTTTTTGTTTAACTTATTTCGGGGCATATTGAATATAATAAATTTTATAAAAACGGGATGAGGAGAAACGAATAAAATGGATTTTTTAAAGAACTCGACCCAATATTACATTCGCAGCTCAGACTGGCTGTAATTTCACTCCTGATAGGAGTGAAGGAGGCGGAGTTCATATTCATTAAAGAAAAGACAAACGCTACTGCCGGAAACCTGAGTGTACAAATAAACAAACTTAAGGAAGCAGGATATATCGATGTGATCAAACAGTTTAAAGATAATTACCCACAAACCATTTGCAAGATCACTCCTAAAGGCATTACTGCTTTTGAAAATTATGTTACTGCACTTCAGTCGTATTTGCCAAAATAATTTTTATTTTGTGAACATGCTAACAGTTCCTTTGTTGTTTTACAAATAGTTTTGTCCGAAACTCTTTTTGTTGCACATTTAAGGTATGCCCGATATTATTTCAGTAAAAAATCTTTCCAAAAATTTTCGTGACATTACAGCAGTCAACGACTTATCTTTTTCTGTTAAACAAAGCGACGTTTATGGCTTTCTTGGTCAGAATGGTGCCGGAAAATCCACTACCATACGTATGCTGCTGACATTAATTGAACCTACGGGTGGGGATATTGAAATTTTAGGAATGAACCTGAAGTCCCATCGCAAAGAAATTTTGCGCAATGTGGGGGCCGTGATTGAAAAGCCTGATTTATATAAATACCTCACTGCTTATGAAAATCTTTCCCTGTTTGCTAAAATAAGTGGAGTAAAAATTTCCTCTGCTAAAATAAAAGAGCAATTAGAATTAGTTGGATTGATGGACAGGGCGCATAATAAAGTGAAAACTTTTTCACAGGGAATGAAGCAACGACTGGGCATTGCGGTGGCTTTGGTACACAATCCTCAATTAATTATTTTGGATGAGCCAACCAATGGGTTAGACCCACAAGGTATTGCTGATATCCGCAACCTGATTTTACAACTAAGTAAATCAATGGGCAAAACAGTTTTTGTTTCTTCTCATTTGCTCAATGAAATTGAATTGGTTGCCAATCGTGTTTTAATTATTGATAAAGGAAAAAAGATAGCAGAAGGAGCGGCGGGGGAATTGTTTGACCCCGCCGATACTATTATAGAATTAGTGGTGAATAACCCAGGTGAAGTTTGGCAGAGATTGGAACAAAGTGTATGGGAAGAGAATTTACATACGTTCCAAAATGAAACAATATTAATGAAGCTTCATAAAAAAGAAATTCCTTCTTTATTCAAGTTTTTAGCTGAAATGGAAGCAGAGGTTTTTTCATTAAGTCCCCGTCATTCGCTGGAAGATTTTTTTCTAAGTATTACAACTCAAAACCGCCATGTGGAAACTTTTGCAAATTGAGTTATTTAAAATTTACAAACGTCCCCGCACTTATATAGCTTTTGCGGCGGTAATGGCTATTGTGGCCGTAGTGCAGATTGCATTAAAGTACGATGGCAAGTCATATATTGATTTCATGATGAGTGGCCTGTCAGATACTTTTGAATTTCAAAATGAAAAAGTATTAAATGGTTATTTAGTTTGCTTTGTCATTTTAAATACTTTGTTAATACATGTT
>JBLMVP010000110.1:0-8597 GCA_050256755.1 Sphingobacteriales bacterium
CAATTATACCAATCCGTTCCTTTTTGGTGAAGCTGAAATAGTCTTTAACCCATTCTTTTTTCATGATAAAGTAAAATGGAAAGTTAGACAAAGTAAAAGACAAAGTCAATTACCCAAAAGTGGTATTTTTTATCAGGGTAACTCTACGATCAATCCATCATAAGCCAATTCCATACCCAGAGGAAGTTCAGCGTTAATATCATCGTGTTTTCCTAACTGGTGTGAAATATGAGTGAAGTAAGCTTGGGGAATTTCTAATTCTTTAACCATTTGCACTGCTTCATCCAGTGTAAAATGTGAAATATGTTTTTTCTTTCTTAAAGCATTTAATACAATGTACTGACTTCCTTTAATTTTTCCCTTTTCGTCATCTTCAATTCTGTTTGCATCAGTAATGTAGGTAAAATCACCAAATCGAAATCCCAGTACCGGCATCTTTAAATGCCAGACTAAAATTGGGATAACCGGAATATCACCTACCATAAAAGGATTCAGATCAATTTCATTCATCTTCATTTCGGGTACTCCCGGATATTTAAAATCAGCAAAGGCATAATAAAAATCTCTGCGCAAGGCTTCCTCCGTTAATGAATCTGCATATATTTCCATTGGTTTTTTACTAAAAAAATTAAAAGCCCTTATATCATCCAATCCTGCAATATGGTCTTTGTGCGGATGAGTAAATACTACGGCATCCAGATGTTTCAATCCAATCCGTAACATCTGGTAACGAAAATCAGGCCCGGTATCAACAACTAAAGTAGTAGTGGGAGATTGCACTAAAATGCTTGAACGAAGCCGTTTATCTTTTTTATTTGAAGAACTGCAAATCGAGCAATCGCAACCAATCATTGGAACACCGCTGCTGGTACCCGTACCGAGAAAAGTAATTTTTAATGGGGGAGTTGACACTGGCCAAAATTAATGAAAAAGCCTTTAGCTGTTAGTTATTGGCTAATTGCGAGAATTAGAAATTGTGGCAGCAACTTTTTTACATGTTTAAATTAACAACTGAGTACTCAGAACATAAAACTATTTTTCTTCCTTCTGAGACATTACTTCTTCGTAAACTTTTTGTGATTCATGTGTGAGGGTATCAATATTAACTTCAAGCTGGGGCATTAAATCAATCAGTGTATTAATACGTCCTTCTGTTTGCAAAAATTTGTTTAATACTACAACTTTTCTTTGCTGTAAAATACAATAACCGCTCTGGAAGGTTCCTCTTTCAAACCGGATTACATACCCGGCCTCTTCAACTACTTTTTCTATTTTATCTAAGGTACTTTGTACGTATTTCATGCCTCAGCCCCAAAAGGGGTATTTTATTTGAACTCAAAGTTATCAAAGCAATCATTAAGAATTTTATGTACCCATCGCTTATTATCCACAATACCTTAGTAAAAAGTTGTTTACACCCTTTAGGAACATAATTATTTATTCGTCATTCTTATTATCGGCACAATCATTTCTTCTAAACTTATTCCACCATGCTGAAAAGTATTCCGGTAATAGTTGACATAATAATTATAGTTATTGGGATAACAGAGAAAAATATCTCCTTTGGCAAATATGTAGGATGAATTAACATTAGGGACTGGTAATCCGGCTTCTCTGGGATCACGGAAGGCCAAAACATCCTTGGGTTCGTAGTTTAAATTTCTTCCATGCTTGTAACGTAGATTAGTAGTAGTTTGTTTGTCGCCTATTACTTTTGCCGGTGTTTGAACTCTTACACTGCCATGGTCTGTTCCAACAACAAGAGTAATCTTTTTGTCTGCAATTCTTTTTAATGCCTGGTGAAGTGGTGAATGTTCAAACCAGCTGGCGGTAATGGAGCGATAACTCATTTCATCGTTTGCCAGTTCTTTAAGCACTTCCATTTCAGTGCGGGCATGGCTCAGCATATCCACAAAATTATATACGATAATATTCAAATCATTTTGCATCAGGTTATGAATATTATCTACCAGTTTCTGCCCGTCATGGTGATTCAAAACTTTGGTATAACTGAATTTTATACTCTCTTTATGCAAACGTCTTAACTGCGATTTAAAAAATTCTTCTTCAAACAAATTTTTTCCCCCTTCCTCATCATCGTTCTTCCACTGAATGGGATTTTGTTTTTCAATATCCACCGGCATCATTCCCGCAAAAATGGCATTGCGGCAATATTGTGTGGCTGTAGGTAAAATAGAATAAAAGGTTTCTTCTTCCACCATTCTGAAACTTTCAGCAAATATTGGCTGAATAGCTTTCCATTGGTCGTAACGAAGATTATCAATCAAAATAAAAAACAGTGGTGTGCCTTTTTCCAAGTGAGGCAAAACTTTGTATTGCATCAATGTGTGACTCATTATTGGGGCCTCACTGCTTTTAGGACCCACCCATTTAGAATAGTTTCTTGATATAAATTTGAAAAACTCTATATTGGCTTCGCTTTTTTGTGTTTGAAAAATTTCCCGCATTTCAGGACTGTCACTTTTTTCCATTTCCAGCTCCCAAAAAACTAATTTTTTATAAATTTCCATCCATTCATTATAATCAGGATTGCTGTTTAATGCAACAAACAAATTGCGGAACTGCTGCTGGTAAGCCAATGTTGTTTTTTCAGCTACCAATCTTTTATTATCAATGATTTTTTTCAGACTCAACCATACCTGGTTAGGGTTAACCGGTTTTATAAGGTAATCGCTTATTTGTGAACCAATGGCTTCATCCATTAGGTTTTCTGTTTCATTCTTTGTAATTAATACAATGGGTATTTGCTGGTTAACTTCTTTTATTTTAGCCAGTGTTTCCAGGTCAGTTAAACCGGGCATAGTTTCATCCATCAACACCACATCCACCTGGTTTTCTTTTACATAGTCTATTGCATCAAAACCATTGGTGAGGGTTTGTACTTCATAACCTTTGTTTTCAAGGAATAGTTTTTGCGATTGCAAACTTTCTATTTCATCATCAACCCAGAGTATTTTAGCTAATGCCATGTTTTATCCGTGTTTAATCCAGCTGTTTATAAAAGCGAAAGCTAATAAAATTATTTAATCCGTTTGGGGCTTTGTACTTTTGTTCCCCTTCAAAATGAATTTTTAACAATTTGAATGCAGCGTATGGCAAAGTCTTTCCGTAAAATTATTAACGACCCTGTTTATGGATTTATCACCATTGATAACGCCCTCATATTCCAGGTTATCTCTCATCCATGGTACCAGCGTCTGCGTCGAATACATCAAATGGCATTGGCTCATCTCGTTTACCCCGGAGCAGTGCATACCCGGTTTCATCATGCTCTTGGCGCCTATCATTTAATGAGCAGCGCTTTAAGCGAATTAAAAAGTAAAGGGGTTGAAATTACTGCTGAAGAAGAAATAGCAGCAAAAATTGCTATCCTGCTGCATGATATCGGCCATGGACCATTTTCACATGCATTGGAAAATGTGGTGATTGAGGATGTGCATCATGAAGCCATTTCTTTATTGATCATGCAAAAGCTTAATGAAGAGTTTTATGGTCAGTTGCAAATGGCAATTGATATTTTCACGGGCAATCATCCAAAAAAATTTCTGCATCAACTTATATCGGGTCAGTTGGATGTTGACCGCATGGATTATTTAACCAGAGATAGTTTTTTTACTGGTGTTACTGAAGGAGTGATAGGTTATGATCGTATTTTAAAAATGCTCGTGGTGCATAATGGCGAGTTAATGATTGAAGAAAAAGGCATTTACTCCATTGAAAAATTTTTAGTGGCCCGTCGCTTAATGTACTGGCAGGTATACCTGCATAAAACAGTATTGAGTGCAGAAGAAATGCTGGTAAAAATATTATCCCGTGCTAAATGGCTGGCAAAAAAAGGAGAGCAGAATATTTCAAATTCACCTATACTAAATTTCTTTTTAGAATCAAACGGTAAACAGGTTATTGAAAATAATCTCGATAAATTCTGTTTGCTAGACGATTATGATGTATTAAGTGCTATCAAAAACTGGGTTAGCCATCCTGATAAAATATTATCCACGCTTTGCCGTTGGTTAGTGGAGCGAAAATTATTGAAAGTGAAATTTCTGCCGCAAACCGTTGATGCAACAATAAAGCAAAATAAAAAAGAAGCAATAAGCAGGCAACTGGAAATCAGCGAAGCGGATACCAGTTATTTTGTTTTTAACGGTATTGCTGAAAACCGGACTTATAATGTTGGGCATGAAAACATCCATATTTTGTATAAAGATGGAACGGTAAAGGATATATCTAATGTGGACAATGCCCTTATTCAACAGGATATTACCGGCCCCGTTAAAAAACACTATTTTTGCTACCCGGAATAAAAAAATTCAACCCATTGGTCAATTAGAACAGGATTTTTGTATTTTCATACATTAGAGGTGTTTGGTAAATGACTGATAACAATGTTTTAATGCGATTATAGATGCAATTTACGGCCACTCAAATAGCCTTATTGGTAAGCGGTAAAATCGTGGGTAACCCCGATGCTGTCGTTAGTTCATTTGGAAAAATTGAAGAGGCCACAAGTGGTCAGTTAGCTTTTTTAGCCAATCCCAAATACGAAGAATATTTATATACTACACAGGCTTCTGTTTTATTAATTAACGAAAGCCAGGAGCTTAGGGAAGAAATTGCCTCCACTCTGATTAAAGTTCCCGATGCTTATACAGCCTTTGCAACTTTATTAAGCAAGTACCAGGAATTGATGACCCAGCAGCTAAGCGGCGTCCAGGATCCAAGTTATGTAGCAAAATCAGCCAAACTTGGACAAAATGTTTTCATTGGCGCTTTTTCTTATATCAGCGATAAAGCATGCATCGGCAATAATGTAAAAATTTTCCCGCACGTATATATTGGCGAAAATGTAAGTATATCAGATAATTCCATTTTACACCCCGGGGTAAAAATTTATCACGACTGCATTATTGGAAAAAATGTTATCATTCATGCCGGCAGTATTATTGGTGGGGACGGATTTGGTTTCGCACCACAAGCGGATGGCAGTTATAAAAAAGTTCCTCAAATTGGTAATGTAGTCATTGAGGATAATGTAGAGATTGGTTCAAATGCCAGTATTGACCGGGCAACCATGGGCTCAACTATAATACATGCAGGTGCCAAATTGGATAATCTCATTCAAATTGCCCATAATGTTGAAGTTGGTAACAATACCGTTATTGCTGCTCAGGCAGGCATCAGCGGGAGTACTAAAGTGGGTAATAATGTAATGATTGGAGGACAGGCAGGTGTTGTTGGCCATATTCAAATAGCAGACGGCACCAAAATCAATGCCCAGAGCGGTGTATCCAAATCAATAAAATCTCCTCATACAGCAGTAACAGGAAGCCCGGCCTATGACTATACTTCCATGCTGCGCAGCCAGGCTATATTCCGCAACCTTCCTGAATTGGAAAAAAGGATTATGGAACTGGAGAATTTTGTTAAGCAGTTGTTAGCAGAAAAGGCTAGCATTTAAGGGCTTATCTTCTCCCTTTGTTTTCCTTATAAATCCCTGATATTTCCTACTTTCGTGGCTATGGAGAGTATGAACGGAAACGCACAGTCATTTCAGCATACCATTAAGGAATCAATCACCATTCCCGGCGTGGGAATACACACAGGACAGTCTGTTATTATGACCATTAAACCCGCTGAACCCAATACAGGGATTATTTTTCAGCGGGTTGACCTCCCCGGAAAACCGACGGTTAAGGCTGATGTTGATAATGTTACAGAAACTATGAGAAGCACTACGCTGGAGGCCAATGGGGCCAAAGTGAGTACGATTGAACATTTACTCGCTTCATTGGTGGGTACAGGTATTGACAATGCTTTGATTGAAATTGATGGCGATGAGGTGCCTATCCTTGACGGAAGCGCCGCCCCATTTGTGGAAGCTTTAACCAAAATTGGAACCCTGAAGCAAGACGCCAAAAAAATCTACTATAGCATAGACCACAATATTTCTTTTATTGATGAAAAGAAAAATGTGGAGATGGTTGCTCTTCCCTATCATACCTACAGGGTTAATACCTTAATTGATTTTAACTCCCCTGTGCTTGGGACGCAACATGCCACCCTTCATAACATCAGTGAGTTTAATACCGAAATTGCCCCTTGCCGAACTTTCAGTTTTTTTCATGAATTAGAATACCTGGTAGAAAATAACCTGATTAAAGGCGGCGATATTAATAATGCTATTGTAGTGGTTGATAAACCGGTTACGGACGACCAGATAAAACGTTTATCTAAACTTTTTAATAAAAAAGACGTAAAGGTTAGTGATGAAGGTATATTGAATAATCTTGAATTACGTTTTCCAAATGAGCCAGCCCGTCATAAACTGCTGGACATGGTAGGAGATTTAGCGTTGGTTGGGTTTCCTTTTAAAGCACATATTATTGCTAACCGCCCGGGCCATGCTTCAAATGTAGCTTTTGCAAAAAAAATAAAAGAGCATATTAAAAAGAACAAGTATAAATTAGAAATTCCCAACTATAATCCTTCCAAGCCACCAGTATTTGATGTACAGGCAGTGGAAAATATATTACCGCACCGCTATCCCTTTCTGATGATTGACAAGGTGATTGAGATGAGCGATAAACATGTGGTAGCTATAAAGAATGTTACCTATAACGAACCCTTCTTTATGGGTCACTTTCCTAACAACAGTGTAATGCCAGGTGTATTACAGGTAGAAGCATTGGCACAAGCAGGGGGAATTTTGGCTATTCCAAAAGATGACCCGGATAATAAATATGACACTTATTTTTTAAAGATTGATAATTGTAAATTCAAACAAAAAGTTGTTCCAGGTGATACATTAATTTTAAAAATGGAATTAATGCATCCCATCCGCCGAGGTATTTGTGAAATGAGAGGGACAATTTATGTTGGCGACAAATTGGTAACAGAAGCTGATTTGGTAGCACAAATTGTAAAACGTCCCAAGAGTAAAAAAGAATGATAAGCACACTGGCACATATTGATACCAACGCACAGGTAGGAAGCAATGTTATTATTGACCCATTTGCCGTAATTCATGGAGATACGATCATTGGTGAGGGCACGCATATAATGAGTCATTCCGTAATTATGCCCGGTGCAAGAATTGGCAAAAACTGTAAAATTTATCCGGGAGCTGTTATTGGTGGTAAACCGCAGGATTTAAAATATCGCGGAGAAAATACTACAGCTGAAATAGGAGATAATACTGTTGTTCGTGAATGTGTAACAGTAAATATTGGCACCACCGATAAATGGAAAACAGTTGTTGGCAGCAATTGCCTGCTGATGGCTTATGCACACGTGGCTCATGATTGCATCATTGGTAATAATGTTATTCTCGCCAACAGTGTAAACCTTGCAGGTCATATTGATGTGGGTGATTACGCAATTATTGGCGGAATGACGGGTGCCCACCAGTTTACCCGTATTGGTGCACATACTTATATTGCCGGGCAAAGTGCTATCCGTAAAGATGTACCTCCTTTTGTAAGAGCGGCCCGTGAACCATTAAGTTATATTGGCATAAATGTAGTTGGTTTACAACGCCGCAATTTCAGTAAAGAAACGATTGATGAGATTTCAAAAATCTACCATATACTTTTTGTACAGGGACATACTACTTCTGCTGCGCTGGATATTATTGAAAAACAAATTGCAGACGGAGCAGTAAAAAATGAAATTGTTTCTTTTGTAAAAACTTCTCAAGCGGGCATTATTCGACGTTTCACCAAAGATGGATTGAATGAAGATTACGCTTTCTGATGCAGGCAAACGTTTTAACCGGGAGTGGATATTCCGGCACGTAAACTATAGCTTTGAAAGCGGTGTTCAATATGCTATTACAGGGCCTAATGGTTCCGGTAAATCAACTTTATTACAGGTTATCGCAGGCATGATTGATTCTTCTGAAGGAAATGTTGAGTACACAGAAAACGGACAACTAACACCGGAAAACGATTCTTATCAACAGCTTTCTTTTTGTGCTCCTTATTTTGATTTGATTGAAGAAATGACCCTGACTGAGTTTTTAAATTTTCATTTTCAATTTAAATCATTGTTACCTGGTTTTTCCATTAAAAAAATAATTGAAGTATTGGGATTGCAAAAAGCAGCTCAAAAACAAATCCGTTATTTCAGCAGTGGTATGAAGCAAAGAGTAAAGCTTGTCCAGGCCATCTTCGCTGATGTTCCCGCTGTGTTATTAGATGAACCCTGCACCAATTTAGATACCGATGGTATTTCTTTATACCAGCAATTAGTAGTTGATTATTGCCAGACCCGTTTAGTTATTGTCAGCAGTAACGATAAACAGGAATATGGGTTTTGTAAAGAAATAGTGAGGATTGAGGATTATAAGTAAGAACCAATTTAATGGTCGCTTATAACTTTCACTTCATAAATTTTTGGCTGGATTTGATCTGGCGATTTAAACAAAGAAAAATTGTTTAGAATATAGCCCATCACTTTACCTATAAAAACTGAGTTTTTGGAATTTGATTTATCAATATCAGTTAAGGAAAACCTCGATTCTATCTCTTTTACTTTTGACTGAACTTTAATTTTATACCTGTCTCCATAAGCAA
>JBLMVP010000111.1:0-8004 GCA_050256755.1 Sphingobacteriales bacterium
TCGGCGTAGCAGCAGCCATGGTTCCCGAAGGGTTACCTGCACAAATTTCTATGGCCCTGGCCCTGGCGGTTGCAAGACTGGCGAAAAAAAAAGCAATTGTAAAAAAAATTGCATCTGCTCAAACACTGGGTTCAGCTACGGTCATTGCTTCTGATAAAACAGGAACGATTACAAAAAATGAAATGACGATCACTGGGTGCCATTTTAATGGAATGACATTTTCTGTTTCCGGTTTGGGATATATGCCAAAAGGTGAAATTCTCGGTGAACAGGGAAACGTATTTAATAAAGAATCACTGGGTGACCTTAAAGTTTTTTTTCTCTCAGGATTTCTTTCTTCAACAGGTAAAATAAATCCACCAGATAAATATCACTCTGGCTGGTATTGTATTGGTGACCCTACCGAAGCATCATTTGCTGCATTGGCAATGAAAGCCGGGTTTAGTCTGGAAGAAGTGGATAAAGATTATCCGTTAGTAAAATCATTTGGCTTTGATTCATTTCGTAAAAGGGCAGCTATTATACGAACACATAAAGGCAAAGTTATTTCTTTCGTAAAAGGTTCTTTAGAATCAGTACTGGCAGCTTCAACAAAAATTATTTCCAGCGGAAATGTAAAAGCACTGGCAGAAACACAAAAACATGAAATTATTTCCATGTCTGCTGCCTTTGCAGAAAATGCTTTACGCATCATTGCTATTGCCTATAAAGATTTAGATGGCAAAGATGATTATACGATTGAGGATGCAGAACAGGATTTGATCTTTGCAGGTTTTGTTACCATGTTCGACCCTCCCCATGAAGAAGTAAAAGAAGCTATTGAATCTGTTTTCAAAGCACACATGAAAGTGTTTATGATCACCGGCGATAACGAAGTAACAGCAAAAGCCATTGCAAAGAATATCGGCCTGATGAATGAGAACAATGAATTTCCTGATGTGATTAACGGAACTTCATTACAAAAGATGAGTGATGCAGAAGTTTGTTCTTCGTTCTTCAAAAGAGCTGTAGTTTTTTCAAGGGTATCTCCTGATGATAAATTCCGCATTGTGGATTTATTGAAAAAACAAGGTGAGATTGTAGCGGTAACGGGTGATGGAGTGAACGACACATTAAGTTTAAAGAGAGCTGATATTGGGGTGGCGATGGGTTTAAACGGTTCAAAGGTTGCACAGGAAGCTGCCAATATAATTTTACTAGATGATAATTTTTCAACGATAGTGCTGGCGGTAAGGGAAGGAAGAACAATTTTCAGGAATCTTGAAAAAACTATTAAGACAAACCTTTCATCGAACATTGCTGAACTAACCTGTGTGCTGGCCGGTTTTGCCGGGGTATTTGCAGGAATCGCAACCCCGATATTAGCCGTCCAGATTTTATTGATAGATATGATTGGCGAAATGTTCCCGCTTATTATGCTCACTTATGACCCGCCGGAAAAAAGAATGATGGAAATGCCACCACGCAATCCAAAAGATAAAATTCTTACAAAAGAAACAATGATGGGAATACTGTTTAACGGCACCGTAATGGGTCTTGCAGCTTACGGGGCATTTCTGGCAGAATATTTTCACAATCACCATTTGGCCCATCATTATGAAAAGGCGATGACTGTTACTTTTGTTTCTATTGTCTTTGGCCAATATGCCAATCTCATATCCCGCCGGACTTATGGCCCGGCTTTGGGTAAATACTTGTTTTCAAACAAAAAATTGTTGCTTGCTTTTGCTTTGTCAATTTCATTAATGCTGCTGCTTATTTATATACCCGTTTTTAATCTTTATTTTCACACTTCTTCTTTAATGCCGGTTGATTGGTTATTTCCGTTAGCAGCAGGAATACTTTGCCTTATTATTTATGAATACCGGAAAAAACATAAATATAAACTACATGATTATGGAACATCAGCAACAGCATCAGGAATATAAACCTCTGCAAAAAGAATTGACTCATGCACACCATAATATGAATCCGCCAATGAGTCATGCAGGCCACGACCACCATGCCATGATGATTGCCGATTTTAAAAAACGCTTTTATGTCGTACTGGTACTTGCCATACCAATAATGTTTTTATCAGAAATGATTCAGCATTGGCTAAACCTTCATATCAGTTTCATTGGTTCAAAATATATTTTGCTTGCATTATCATCTGTTGTTTTCTTTTATGGTGGCTGGCCATTTTTAAAAGGATTGGTTGATGAAGCAAAAGCAAAGAATCCAGGCATGATGTTCCTGATTGGCTTTGCCATCACAGTAGCTTACATCTACAGTGTCGCTATTGTATTTGGTTTACAGGGAATGGATTTTTTTTGGGAATTGGCAACTTTAATAGTAATCATGCTGCTTGGTCACTGGATTGAAATGAAATCTATTGCAGGCGCATCAAGGGAACTGGAATTATTGGTACAGTTGATGCCCTCAGAGGCGCACATGGTAATGCCGGGGATGATACATGATGTAAAGACCGGGACATTGAAAGCAAACGATATAATTTTGGTAAAGCCGGGTGAAAAAGTGGCAGCAGACGGAATTATATTAGAGGGTGAAAGTTACCTGAATGAATCCATGCTTACCGGGGAATCAAAACCGGTACAAAAAATAAAAGGAGATAAAGTAATTGCAGGTGCAATTAATGGCAACGGAGCCATTAAGGTTACTGTATCTCATGCTGCAAAAGATTCTTATCTCTCCCGGGTAATAAAACTGGTAGATGATGCACAGAAATCAAAATCAAAAACGCAGTTGCTGGCTGACAGGGCAGCAAGATGGTTAACCATTATTGCACTGCTTGCAGGTATCAGCACTTTTTTATATTGGTATTTAACAGGGCAATCTCTTGCTTTTGCAATGGAAAGAATGGTTACTGTAATAGTTATCTGTTGCCCTCATGCTTTGGGCTTAGCAGTGCCTTTAGTAGTTGCAAAATCAACTGCATTATCTGCACAACATGGCTTGCTGATAAAGAACAGAACTGCATTTGAAAATTCAAGAAAAATTACCACTATCGTATTTGATAAAACGGGTACATTAACTGTAGGAAAATTTGAGGTTTCAAAAATTATATCGCTTCAAAAGGAGTTAACTGAAAATGAAATCCTTCGGTTAGCTGCTGCATTGGAGCAAAAATCAGAACATCCAATTGCAACAGGCATCCTGCAAAAAGTAAAAGACTTATCTGTCATTATTCCGGCAACAGAAAAATTTAATGCCATTACGGGCAAAGGTGTTGAAGCCACAGTAGAGGGTAAAAAGATTTTAGTAGTTAGTCCGGGCTATCTAAAAGAAAATAATATTGCTGTTCCGGATGGTTTCACCGCCAATGATACGGAAACAGTTGTATTTGTAATTGTAAATAATGAACTGGCAGGGTACATTGCTTTAGCTGATGAAGTAAGACCTGAATCAGCAGTCGCCATTCAAACATTAAAACAAAATCGTATCAAATCAATATTGCTTACCGGCGATAATTATAAGGTGGCAAAAAAGGTAAGTGAAACATTGGGCATGGACAGTTTTATTGCCGGGGTATTACCGCATCAGAAATTGGAAAAAATAAGAGAATTACAGAGTAAAGGAGAATTTGTGGCGATGACGGGTGATGGTGTTAATGATGCTCCTGCCCTGGCACAGGCTGATGTGGGCATTGCTGTTGGTAGTGGTAGTGATATAGCCGCAGAAACAGCAGGTATTATTTTAGTAAACAGTAATCCAAAAGATATTGTAAGCCTGGTTCTGTTTGGTAAAGCCACCTATCGGAAAATGATTCAAAATCTTGCATGGGCTACTGGCTATAATATTGTCGCCTTGCCTTTGGCTGCAGGCGTTTTTTATAAGTCTGGCATATTATTAAGTCCTGCTGCCGGTGCCGTGCTGATGAGCCTGAGTACGGTAATAGTTGCCATTAATGCAAACCTTTTAAAAGTAAATAAATAATATTTTTTTCAAACTCGCTTCGCTCAAAATGAATTGCAGTCAAATAATCAAAGCAGTTTAGTTCTTAAACAACCTCAGCTCTCAATTTACTGCTAAATTATTTTCTGGAAACGGAAAACCATTCCAGTATAGCAGGCCCCCAGTAAAGCTTTGTAAAGTAATACGTTCCCAATAATAAAAATGCAGTCATAAATAAAAGCAGGAGAGTACATAAGATGCTGAGTAAAGGAGATATATTAAAACGGCGGGATCGGATAAATACTTCGGCTACCAGCAAATTGGGAATAAAGAAAAAAAACGACATCAGCCTGTCAAACGGACCTTCAAAATTGTGTGCATGCCCCAGTCCATGCGTTAGTTGCAGCCAAAAACCATAATCCATCCGGTATAGCCATGATCCAATAGTAAGAGCATAAAGACGTAATGCCCATTCACGGTGTTTAGTTATTCTTCCTGTAACAGCATACCGGTAAGTTGCTGCTCCCGATATAAGCATTAATATGCCATAAAGGGAAAAACCAGTATCCATTACCAGGCCGCCTATGGTGCCTTTTACCAGTATAAATATCAATCCGCCAGCTGCTGTAAGCAGGGAAGATAGCAGGTATACTCTTCCAACCCAGCGATGAAATACAGGATAGCGTACTCTTATAGTCTCAATTAATTGAATGCTTCCAAGCAGGAGAATTACTGCCCCTGTGGCAAAATGCAAACCAATACCACTCGTAGCCGTAATTAATCCTTTTTCATACAATCCGTGTAAAATATTATTCCATCGTTCTAAATTACCTGTATATAAAGCGGAGGCATAGAAGGCAAGTATATATAATCCAAATAAACCGGCACTAATCCATACGGTGGTAACAAGTAAATAGCCAGACCACCGGGTAGAAATGACAGCAGCCTTTTCCAGTGGCCGGTAGGATAGTTGTTTGGTGAATGTATCAGTGTTAATTTCTTTCATATCGTAGGGTTAAGTGCTCAGTAAATTCTTTTTTTATTTTTATAGTGGTAATAAAAAGCAAAATAGTTTTCATGGCTTTTATAATCATCAAAGCGGAATTAAATTTCCTGGTAAATTAATTGGCGCTGTTCTCTTGCAGAAATACTGGTTGTAACAATTATTTTATTAATAACGCTTCCGGCTAATGAATTTGCTTTCATGAACGATTGGTAAGTTTTAAAATTAGAGAGCATAGACATCTTAAAAATCATCATTTTCCCTTCGGAAGTTTTTTTTGGATTAACGGCAGTAAAATAATTTTGAAAGATTGCTTCCATTCATTTACTGGTCGGTATCCTCACTAACGGATATGCTAAGCCCATAGTTGCAATCTGCATTGAGTTACGGATATGTTATTGCTGGATGATAAATGCTGCTGTTCTTATTTTATTCTTATTTCGAAGGAGCAGTGGGTTTCTGTGTTCACTGCGACTGAGAAATTTCCTTATTTTCCCCAAACTGTTACTTATTGAATTACTGCAGTTGGTATATGAATCATTGTTCCCTGGTGATACAACGCCCTGGCTTACTCACTTGCCCGTTCAAAATTTACACCCTGAGCGAACCACGGAATCCCCTTGCGGCATAGTAAGATTCTGCACCATTGTGATATAAGAAGACAGTGTCATAGCGACGATCACAAAAGACAGCACCGCCGAGTTCTCTGATAGCAGCAGGAGTTTTCACCCAGCTCGACGTTTTTGTATCGAACTCCCCCAATTGCTGCAACTCCCGGTATTGTTCTTCCGTTAACAGCTCAATGCCCATATCGGCTGCCATATCCATAGCGCTATTTTTCGGCTTATGTTCTTTCCTTGACTCCAGGGCTTCACGGTCGTAGCAAACACTTCTGCGGTCTTTAGGACTTTCGGCTGAACAATCATAAAAAATGTATTCACCCGTCTTTTTATCATAACCAACTACATCCGGTTCACCGCCGGTTATTTCCATTTCATCGAGCGACCACAATTTTTCGGGATTAGCTTCCAGCTTTGCCTGTACGTTGGCCCATTCAATACTTTTATGCCGTTTCATATTTTTCTCAAAACGGGTTTTCAATACTTTGAGTAATGCTTCACGTTGTTCCGGTGACAACTTATTTTTATTGTTCTTCATATTATTGTTTTATTGATTCACTAAAATTACTTTTCTATCAGCAGGTCTGAAATACCAGGATACCACTGTCAGCATCAGTAATAATGTTGGCCCAAAAATTTCTTTGGCTCCATCTCCACTGATCAAATGAGAAACGACAGCACCCGACATAGCAATAAAAAAACCTGCATAAGCCCATTCCTTCAATAAAGGAAATTTAGGAATAAGCACTGCTACCACTCCCAATATTTTCCAGACACCGATGATGGTTAGAAAATAGACAGGATAACCAAGCCGTGTCATCATGTTTACTTCCTCGTCCGTTTTTAACAACTGTACTATTCCGGTTGACAGCATTCCTAATGAAAGCCAAATCGTGGCGATCCAATAGATGATTCTATTTCTTTTTGTCATAGCTCGTTATTTTAATTTGTTTAGAATGTCTTGTATTCTGTTATGCGCCATATTTATTCCATATTCAAATGGTAGCTTTAGCATTTGATCCCTCAATTCAACTGACCTGTAAATTACATGCATATTGAGTTTGCTGCTGTCCTCAGTGAGTTGTTCAAATTCCAGGAACTCAAGTTGAACACCAAAAGGAGCATTCTCCATTTCAAATGTCCGGGTGATTTGCTGGTTTGGAACAAAATCATGTATCGTTCCATTAAACCCGTGTTTATTTCCCTTAGGATCGGTTGTTTCAAATTGATAAGCTCCGTGCTTTTTGTTTTCCAGTTTCAGCACTTTCGTTCCCATCCATTGCTCAACAATTTCTGCATCTTCATATGCTTTAAAAAGTAATTCCAATGGCAGATCAAATTCCCTTGTGATCGTTAATTCCTGTTTGCCGTCCTCTGCAAGGATCTTTGTTTTTCGTTCCATAACATTTTACTTTTTTGATTTGTATTTTTTCATAACAGTTTCCAGTTTATTAAACCGGTCTTCCCACATTTTGCGGAAGGGCTCAATAAAGTTTGCTATCTCTTTCATCTTTTTCGGATTGAAATGATAATAAACTTCCCTGCCGTTATACTCCTGTTCAAGCAATTCGCATTCCGTGAGTATTAGTAAATGTTTTGAAACCGTTGGCCTTGCTGTGTCAAAGTTTGCAGCTATGGCTCCGGCTGTCATGGATTGTGAAGCAACCAGCAGAAGTATCGCCCTTCTTGTGGGGTCTGCTATAGCTTGAAAAACGTCTCGTCTTAGGTTCATTGTGTAGCTATTTGGCTACAAATATATATGTAGCTATTTAACTACGCAAATTTTTCTTTGTTTATTCTTGCGGATGGTTTCCCGCCTCAGCAGAAGGCATTTTTTTACACAAAGTTTTCAGTAACAGCATACGGAAATAGAAAAAAAGCGGCGTAGGCAAAGCCTTACGCCGGGTGATATTCTTTATTGATTGCAAGATTTATAAACTACGCAGCGTTTTGGGATGTCAGTGTTCCTGTCGCTCGCCTGGCAGCAACTTTTTAATTAAACGCTTTCAATTTCATTTTTGATGAGAAAGATAGATAACGTATCCTGATTTAAGGATTCCGGTATCTGGTTGAGAAGCCTGTGAGATCACATGTATTATGGCGCCTTCCCGTGTAAAGTACTGGAAGAGTTTGTAATCTTGTGGGCCGGAGTAAACTGTGCGAACTCTCAGGCATTCATAAGATAGTCCTCCCGGTAGCAGTAATTTTCCGGAACCATCAACGGATACGGTTTTCGAGACAGTGTGGGATGATGAGTTAGTTAGCAAGCCATTCACGTATGTTGAATCTCGTACAACGATATCTTTCACGCTAAATTCTTTATTGAGTTTTGCGGGAAATCTCAGCAGTTCATCTGCAGGAACGTTATGCTCATAAGACTCGGTTGTATCAGAATATATGTTTCCCCGCCCTTCTTCATAAAACGTTTGATTGGAAAAGGAAAATACTGGATATTCCGTCCCTTCCTTGAGTGCGACTGCATTCGAT
>JBLMVP010000112.1:0-11966 GCA_050256755.1 Sphingobacteriales bacterium
TCTTTATACAAATCAATAATTAAACAGGAAAAGTACTAAGAAGGAACATCATATATGAAACTAACCTTAATAGCAGGTGCACGACCCAATTTTATGAAAACTGCACCATTAATAGATTCAATAAAAGAAGCGATAATATCAGGCAAAAAAATTGAATATCGTCTTGTACACACTGGTCAACACTATGACCAAAACATGAGTCAAAGTTTTTTTGAAGAATTAGGAATTCCGACTCCCGATATCAACTTGGAAAGTGGGAGCGGTTCACAAGCGGAGCAAACAGCCAACATAATGGTGAAATTTGAAAAAGAGTTATTACAAAACCCTGCAGATTTGGTATTGGTGGTAGGCGACGTCACTTCTACTTTGGCTTGTTCTGTTGTAGCAAAAAAATTATGTACTCCGGTTGCGCATGTAGAAGCGGGTATTCGGTCGGGTGATATGACCATGCCTGAAGAAATTAACCGGATTGTTACAGACTCTATTAGTGATCTTTTTTTTACTACCTCCAAATCAGCCTCGGAAAATTTGTTACTTCACGGTATTTCTGAAGCTAAAGTTCACTTTGTTGGCAATACTATGGTAGATACCTTGTTGAAGAACATTCCCCGGTTTGTTCGCCCTGCTTTTTATGATAATTGGGGCTTAAATAAGGGTGGATATTTTGTTGTAACCCTTCATCGCCCGGCTAATGTTGATAATCAACAGCAATTAAGGACCATGGTGGAGGCTATCCTTCGCAGTGCTGATGGATACCCCGTCATTTTTCCCGTGCACCCCAGAACTGCTAAAAGCTTGGAAAGTCTGAACTTAAATAAGAATAATTTCTATCTTACACCACCATTGTCCTATCTGCAATTCAATTACCTCGTAAAATATGCTATAGGGGTTATTACTGATAGTGGTGGTATTACAGAAGAAACAACAGTAATGAATATACCCTGTATTACTCTTCGTAACAGTACAGAAAGACCTGAAACGGTTACTATTGGAACCAATGAATTAATTGGAACAAATCCATCTGCACTTGCGCCGTATATGGAGAAAATATTATCTGGAAACTGGAAAAAAGGAGCTATTCCTGAATTATGGGACGGAAAATCTGCAACAAGGATTATAAATACAATAATTTCCTTACATGAATTTTCTCTTCAAAATGCTAAAAACTGAAAGTACCATATTTCCCTTTTTTAGAAAAACATTTTGAAAAGAGTACTTAAACAGAAATAAAAATTATTTTTTATGCTATGATTGGACTGGTTTTATATTCAGCTATCAAGTTTATAGAATGAATCATATAAGTGTATTCACTTATTTTCCTTTTGCCAAAAAATATTTATTATAAAAGCAACGAAATTCATTTTGGAGGTGTCAACCTCTTATAAAAGAACACATTAGATACAATATTTTATGTGATTTTATTTCAGGCGTTCCTTTTTTTATAAAAAAAATACTTTTCTTTGTGGCATATTTAAATCTAACCAAAACCTATAATAAACTAAGTATATTTATATTTTAAACCTTATCATACAATGACTGAAGAGATTACAACGGTGATTTTTAAAGAAGCTGTGAATTACTCTAACAAAGGATTTAGTTTTGATTCCTTTACTTTAATCAGAAACAAAAAACTTTATTTTGCAATAAAGCGCATTGCTGATATTTTTATTTCTCTGCTGGTGATAATTTTAATTCTTTCCTGGTTAATTCCTATTCTGGCAATATTAATTATTTTAGATTCAAAGGGACCTGTTTTCTTTGCCCAAAGAAGAGTAGGGCGTTTTGGTAAAAGTTTTTACTGTCTTAAGTTCCGGACAATGGAAATGAATATTGAAGCTGATTTTAAACAAGCTGAAGATTACGACAGCCGTATAACAAAACTTGGTTTTTATTTAAGGAAAACAAATTTAGATGAGCTTCCACAATTTATTAATGTGTTATTGGGGGATATGAGTGTAGTAGGCCCGAGACCTCACATGCAAAAAGATTGTGTAGATTTTAACAACATTATACAGGAATATAAACTCAGAAGTCTTGTTAAACCGGGTATTACAGGTGTAGCACAGGTAAAGGGATACCGCGGCCCAACTAATACTTTAGATAGCATTATTAATCGCTATAAATGGGATATCTATTATGTCAAAAATGCTAACTCTAATCTTGATTTGAAAATTATCATAAAAACAGTTATTCAAACAGTTGTTCAATTCTTCAAAATAATACTCAAAAAAAGAAAATCATTGTTTATAAAAAGGAGAAAAAAGGAATTGCAACTGGGTGAAAAGAAATTTGCCGCTTAAAGCTCACCCTGCCCATCCTTGCCTATCCAAACTTCTATAATGAATGGCTTCGGCCAAATGTTCAGGTTTTATATCATCACTGCCATTAAGATCTGCAATAGTACGGCTAACTTTTAAAATGCGATCATAAGCCCTTGCACTTAAATTAAGTTTATCCATTGCAGCCTTTAATAAATTTTGTCCAACAGTATTAATGACACAGATTTCTTTCAATTGTTTGCTGCTCATCTGTGCATTACAATAAGTGCCCGGAGAATCTTTAAAACGTTCGGCCTGTTTATCTCTTGCCGTAATTACCCGTTCACGTATGGATGCTGATTTTTCTGTTTGCTGTTGTTTGGATAATTCTGAAAAAGGAACAGGAGTAACTTCTACATGCAAATCAATTCTGTCTAATAATGGTCCTGAAATTTTGTTGAGATACTTTTGAATAGCTCCAGGCGGACAGGTACATTCTTTCTCGGGATGATTATAAAAACCACATGGACAGGGGTTCATCGATGCAATCAGCATAAAACTTGCAGGGAATTCCAATGCCAGTCTTGCTCTTGATATCACTACTTTTCTTTCTTCCATTGGCTGGCGCATCACTTCTAATGCCGTTCTTTTAAATTCCGGTAACTCATCTAAAAACAACACCCCGTTATGTGCTAACGAAATTTCTCCCGGTTGTGGAATACCGCCACCACCAACTAATGCTGCATCACTAACGGTGTGGTGTGGTGAACGAAATGGCCGTTTGGAAATTAAAGTAGCATTCTCTGGTAACTTTCCTGCCACACTGTGAATCTTTGTTGTCTCTAATGCTTCATGTAATGTGAGCGGCGGAAGAATAGTAGGTAACCGTTTTGCCAGCATGGTTTTACCGGCGCCCGGCGGACCAATTAATATGGCATTATGTCCTCCTGCTGCTGCAATCTCTAATGCCCGTTTAATATTTTCTTGTCCTTTTACATCACTAAAATCAATTTCAAATTCATATTGAGAATTATAAAATTCCTCCCTTGTATTTACCACTGTTGGCTGAAGTGAGTCAGGGTTTTTAAAAAACTCAATCACTTCATTAATATGTGTAACACCATAAACATTAAGCTGATTAATCATACCCGCTTCTCTTGCGTTAACTTTAGGAAGTATTAAGCCTTTAAAGCCTTCTTTTCTTGCTTGTATAGCAATAGGTAATGCGCCTTTAATAGATTGGATAGTTCCATCAAGACTAAGTTCACCCATAATAACATAATCTTTTAACGGAGCGTCATCGGGTAATTGTTCTGAGGCGCCAAGTACGCCAATGGCCATAGCTAAATCAAAGGCGGAGCCGGCTTTTTTAATATCTGCCGGGGCAAGGTTAATAACAATTTTGGTGCGTGGAAAATAAAGATTATTTGTTTTAATAGTGCTTTCAATCCGCTGCAGGCTTTCTTTTACCGCATTATCCGGCAGGCCAACAATAAAATATTTTAAGTCACCGCCGCTTACATTAACTTCAATAGTTATGGTAATTGCTTCTACTCCATAAACTGCACTGCCGTAGGTTTTAACTAACATGAAGTAAGATTGACAGGTTTAAAGGTTAAAATGTTGATATGGTAAATTAGAGAAATTATTTTAAATAAAGTTAACAAGCTACTTTGAATAGCCCGGCAACTTTATAATTTCTCCAGCATCTCCACCACTTTTTCCCGTTTCAAGATTAAATAACCCAGGCGATCATTGCTGATGCCGTCTTTTAACTGATAACTGAAACTTAACTGTTCACCTTCAGCAGAAGTTTCAAAGTATTTGAACTGAATATTGGGATAGATTTTTAATTCTTCACCTATTTCATATAAATGTGTGGAAAGAATGAATAGTGAATTACTGATTTTCAGCAACCCTTTTATAACTGTGGTACTGCAGTTCATAGCATCCTGGATATTTGTGCCCTTAAAAATTTCATCAATCAGCACTAACCATTTTCTGCCATCATTAATTTTTAATACCGTATTTTTTATCCGCTGCACTTCGTTAAAAAAATAACTTTCACCCTTCATAATATTATCTACCACATTGATATTACTAAGTATGCCATCGAATAAAGTGAGATGCATTTCCTGTGCGGGTACACCCATTCCCAGGTGGGCTAAATAAACTGCCACACCAACCGCTTTTATGAAAGTGCTTTTGCCCGCCATATTTGCTCCTGTTAAAAAAACAAAGTTGGCTTCACGATTCATCTCCACATCATAAGCAACGGGCCTGGGTAACAGAATATGGTACAATTTTTTGGCATTGATGTTTGGGTGCGGGTAATCTTCAAACACGGGGAAACTTAACTGGTATTTTTTTACTGCCGTTGCCATGCTTTGATAAGCATCTAATTGGTAATAGATATTTATTAATTCCTCCGCTGCCGTGTTAAAATCATAACGCAGGTAATTGCCGAGTTCCAGTATATAACCCGGGTCAATCTTTTCAGGATCTTCAGCTGTAAGCAATGGTTTTATTCTTTCGCGGTTGAGTGTTTGCTGTACACGGCTCAATAAATTTTTAAGTGATGAGGGGCAGGAGTCATCCTGTAACATTTTTGCCAGTTGATTCATTCCTTTTAAAAAATCAGCAAAATGTTTAACGGAATATTTCACCAGTGAATAATCTGGTCCGTGAAATAATTTGTAAAAAGTAGCATTGATTGCAGAATGACCGGTTGGAATAGTATCTATAGTAGATTGAAAATATTTTTCAATTACCATTAATGTTCCGTTGGTAATAATTACTGGCCATCCATTTTCTTTTTTGAGCAGATGCTTAATAGTATCCTGTGTGGAAATTATTTTATTGATATCGTGATAGGGTTGCTGCAGAAAAATCTTTAATTGTTCCCTTCCTCCAAACGTAGTGGTGAAATTAATCCGGTGGAAAATAGAATACTCTTCTTCTGTACTGAAGATAGAGAGATCGTAATAACTTGTTTTGTCGAGTTCCATGAAGACGTTTGTGGTTTCTTTTACTGGTTATTCATGGTTAAAGATTAATCGTTGTCCCTTCTGAGATTCATCAAATATCCCGTTTGCATAAACTAGATGACCATTTACAAAAGTATGTGTAATTGCTGCCGGAAAATTCATCCCTTCCAGCGGACTCCATCCACATTTGTATAAAATATTTTCTTTAGTTACCTCTGTTGACTGATTCATATCCACAATTACCAAATCTGCATAGTATCCTTCACGGACATAACCTCTGCCGGCAATCTGGAAGCAATCGGCTACTGCATGGCTCATCTTTTCTGAAATTTTCTCCAACGAAATTTTCCCTTCTTTGTGATGATGTAACATGATTAATAAGGAATGCTGAACAAGAGGCAATCCTGCATGGGCGTGTTCGTATGGAGGTTCTTTTTCTGATAAGAGGTGTGGTGCATGGTCCGTAGCAATTATATCAATCCGGTCATCCAGCAATGCTTTCCAAATGGCTTCGCGGTTATGCGGTGCTTTTATGGCCGGGTTACATTTTATTTTATAACCAAGTTTTTCATAATCATCGCTGCTAAAGGTTAGATGATGCACACAGGCTTCTGCAGTAATACGTTTATCTTTTAACGGAATTAAGTTAGTAAATAATTGTAATTCTTTTTCTGTAGAGATATGTAATATATGTAAACGACTGTTATATTTTTTTGCAAATTGAATGGCAGCTAAAGACGATTCAAAACAGGCTTCTTCATCTCTTATCAAAGGATGATCAGATGCTGAAAGATTTACTTTTTCTTTTTTCAGTCTTTCATAATTCGTTTTAATAATTTTTTCATCTTCACAATGAGTAGCTATTAATACTTCGCTTTCTCTAAAAATTTTATCTAACGTCAGATAATTATCCACCAGCATATTCCCTGTACTCGCCCCCATGAATATTTTTACGCCGCAAATATCTTTCTTCAGGTCATTCACTTTTAAAACTTCATCCACATTGGTATTACTGGTACCCATAAAAAAAGAATAATTGGCCAACGAATTTTGGGATGCAATACGGTATTTGTCCTCCAGCAAATCAATAGTGAGTGCATTAGGTATTGTGTTAGGCATTTCCATGAAAGAAGTAACGCCTCCGGCTATGGCAGCTTTTGCTTCAGTATAAATAGTTGCTTTATGTGTTAATCCCGGTTCACGAAAATGTACCTGGTCATCTATGGCCCCGGGAAATAAATAGTTGCCTTCTCCATTAATTTCTATAGTTAGTACATCACTATTTATTTGTGGAGCAATCTTATCAATCCGGCCATTTTTAATCAATACATCGCTTGTCAAAATATTGCCTTCATTTACTAGTTGTATGTTCCGAATCAGGTAATTTTGCATATCTTGTTTTTGTAATCTAATACCTAAACGATAATTACATGCAATTTAAAGAAAGGCTCTTGTTAACGGCTGCACTTTGTATGCCTATTTTTCTTTTTTCCCAAAGCACATATTTTTCTCCCGCTTCCAAACACAATCACTTTATTGACAGGATGGAAATTTTACAGGGTAAAGTAGTAGATGAAAATTATACTACCAATAAGCCCTACAGCCGCCGTTTTGTTGGGCAATTGGCGAACGTTTTTGATTCTCTTGGCAAAGCCGGTAATGTGAAACTGAGTAAACAGGATGCTTACAACCTCAACAGCCTGTATATGAATAACAGTGAGTGGTATGATGGTGATGAAAGTATTTTGAAAAGCAGGAAACCATTTCTTAAAAGTTTGTACACCAATAAAGCCAATTTCTTTGAACATAAAGCCAAGGAGTTTTTTGTTGCTATTAACCCGGTTTTTCAATACCAGTTTATGGCAGCTAATGATGACATCAATAACCTCAATATTAATAGTCGCGGAGCAAGTATAAGAGCAATGATCGGTAATAAAATTGGGGCTTATGTAAGTGTTTGGGATAACCAGGAACGCGGGCCTGCTTTTGTGCGCAACTGGATTACTGATTACCGTGCTGTACCGGGTGCAAATTTTTATAAGGTATTTAAAACAACAGGTGTTGATTATTTTGACGGGAGGGGGGGAATTACTTTCCCTGTTACAAAATATGTGGATGTTCAGCTTGCTTATGATAAAAATTTTATTGGTAACGGTTACCGCAGTTTGTTTTTAAGTGATTTTGGAGGTAATTATTTCTTTTTAAAACTGAATACAAAAATCTGGAAGTTCAATTATCAAAACATATTTGCTGAGTTAAATCCAAAGTTTATAAAAACAGGTGATTATTTATTGCCGAAGAAATATGCTGCCATGCATCACCTCAGCATTAATCTTAAAAAATGGTTGAACATAGGTGTATTTGAAAGTGTGGTGTTTGGCCGAATCAACCAGTTGGAACTGGGTTACCTTAACCCGCTGATATTTTACAGAACAATTGAAGGAAATATTGGGAGTCCGGATAATGTTATGCTTGGTTTTGATTTTAAAGCGAATGCTGCCAAACAGTTCCAGTTTTACGGTCAGTTGCTGATTGATGAATTAAATTTCAAAGAACTGCGTAAAGACAAAACGTGGTGGGGTAATAAATTCGGATTTCAATTAGGCGGTAAATATATCAACGCCTTTAATATTCCGAATCTGGATTTACAGGCTGAAATAAATTCTGTTCGACCATTTACTTATTCGCATTATGCAGATGTTACACAGTATGATCTTCCGGTAGCCAATTACACACACTATAATCAACCGTTGGCACATCCGTTGGGGGCTAATTTCCGGGAAATAATTGGTATTGCCCGCTGGCAACCCATCAATAAATTATTTTTAACCGGTAAAATAATTTATTCGCAGCAGGGATTGGATACATCTGCTACTTCAAGAAATTATGGTGGTAATATTTTCAGGCCAAATGGAGAACGCACTGGCGATTATGGCTATAAAATCCCCGGTGGTTTAAAAGCTACTTTATTAAATGCCTCATTTGCTGCCTCCTACGAAATCAAAGAGAACGTATTTTTTGATTTCTCCATTTTGATAAGAAATTTTAAAGTGCCGAGTCCTCTCGTTTCTAAAAACACCAATGTGATAAGTGCTGGGGTAAGGGTTAATCTTATCCGGAGGGAATACGATTTTTAATAAGCTTTTGAACGGATGTATTTTTTTAGAAGGATATGCAGAAGCACAAAATTTGAGGGATAAAAAAATTAAGGCCGGATAGAAATCCAGCCCGCTTTAAAATCCAATATCCTATGAAAAACCGAGGGCAAGATAGTCATTCGGTTTATAATAGTTGCATGTTTTTGAATATTTTTTTGAATATTTTTTTACCCTTCTAAATGAATGCTGAACACAATCATCCTGGATTGCAAGCGGTCTAAAACATTAGAAAATTTGAGGTTGGCGTCACGGCTGTGGATATTATTAAACCCGTTACTTATTTTTATTTCGGGAGAAAAAATAAAGCTTTTAAAATAGAAATTAAAGCCTAAACCACCTTCAAAACCATAGTCTGCTGGTTTGAGCTTAACCAAATCTTCAGCTCTTCTTGCAGTTGAATTACTGGCCATATCATAATCAAACTTTAACCCTGCCAGCATATATACTCTGAAATTATCAATCCGGTCGCTTTTGAATTTAACCTGTAAAGGCACAGAGAATAAAATTGATTCAATGTTTTTTTTAGGGTTGGGTTCTTCGCCAGGCTTATCATATTTAGTTATATACCGTAGTGTTTTGGATGCAAAAATTAATTGCGGGTTTATGCGCACTTCAAAACGGTTGCTGATATGACCTGTTGCCAGTAGCCCCAATCCAAAACCACCTGCATTTGTTGGTTCGGCTACCATAATGGTATCACTTTGCAGGAATTTAGGGTGATGCGATGCGTGTAAATAGGAAGAATTATAAGAAAGTGTAATACCAAAATAATAAGGCTTTTCATCGTGATCAGGGAGATTTATTTCCCTTTGAGCCAATGTGAATTTTGATAAAAAAAAGAAAGCCAATATTATGGCTACTTGCTTCCGCAATAAATGGCGCATATTCCTAAACTCAACTTTTTGCATAATGTATGGCTATATCCCAATTGATTTAAAATACTGACAAACTGATCACCTTCGGGGAAAGCCTGTATTGAATTATTGAGGTAGCTGTAGGCTTCTTTATTTTTTGAAAACATTTTGCCAAACTGCGGAGCTACAATTTTCATATATATATTATAGAAAACACGAAATCCGCTTCTTCTTGGTTTGGAAAATTCAAGAACTACCAATTTACCTCCGGGTTTCAGCACACGTCTTATCTCACTCAGGCCCTTTTCCAGGTTTTCAAAATTGCGTACCCCAAAGGCTACGGTCACTGCATCAAACGAATTATCGGGAAAATTTATTGTTTCGCTATCCCCATTTTGAAGAGTTATTTTTTCACTCAATCCCTGTTTATCAATCTTTTGCCTGCCAATCTCCAGCATCTTTTCTGAAATATCAATACCGGTAATTTTTTCAGGATCCAGGAGTCTAACTTCAAGCAAAGCCATATCAGCTGTGCCAGTGGCTACATCCAGTATTTGTTTGGGTTGAATATCTTTTAATTGATTGATGGCTTCTTTCCGCCATTTTATATCAATTCCGGCTGAAAGAAAACGGTTTAAAAAATCGTAACGAAAAGCGATAGAATCAAACATCCTGGCCACCTGCTCTTTTTTGGTTTCTGCTGATGTTTCAAATGGAACTATTTTATCGTGTAAATATTTTTCGCTCATGGCGGGGCAAAGGTAAACTGGTTGCTGGTTACTTGTTACTGGTTTCCGGTATTTTTGTTATAACAAGCAACTTACAATCAGCAACAAATTATGATTATCAAATCGGCCACATATGTTATCAGCAGCCCGGATTTTACCAAATGTCCTAAGCCGGATAAACCAGAATTTGCTTTTATTGGCAGGAGTAATGTGGGTAAATCATCCGTAATTAATTTGTTATGTGATAACGATAAGCTTGCTAAAACTTCCGGTACACCCGGTAAAACTCAATTAATAAATCATTTTCTCATAAATACCAGTACCGCAGCATCAGCTTCCGGAAAGGTTGAGACAATACAATGGTATTTGGTTGATTTGCCCGGTTATGGTTTTGCCAAAGTATCCCAGTCGAGCAGGAGAAGATGGGAACAGATGATTGAAAACTATTTGCGCAAAAGAGAGACACTTGCCCATGTTTTTGTGCTGATAGATTCTCGTCATAAACCACAAAAACTTGATTTGGAATTTATCAACCAATTGGGAAAATGGGAAATTCCCTTTTCATTAATATTTACCAAGTCAGACAAATCAACACAAAAAGAAGTGGCTGCCAATATAAAAGCCTTTCTTACCGAAATGAGAAAGACCTGGCAATTTTTGCCAAGACATTTTGTTACTTCGGCTGTTAAGAAAACAGGAAGAACGCAGATATTATCTTTTATACAAGATTCACTTATTTCAACAGAGCAATAAAAAAGCTGTCCCATTTTGACGGGACAGCTCATATTTTTCTATTTTGAAATAATGACTACTCCGGTACTACTAACCTGAAACCATTACCGTGAATATTCACAATTTCAATGCTTGGATCTTCTTTCAAATATTTACGCAATTTGGCAATATATACATCCATGCTGCGTCCGTTAAAATAAGTATCACTGCCCCAGATACGTTTTAATGCCTGCTCCCTTGGCAATAAATCGTTTTTAAATTCTGCCAGCATCTTCAGTAACTCATTTTCTTTGGGAGAAAGTGTATTTGTTTTACCATCCACAATCAACTCACGGAGTTTTGGGTTGAAATGATATTTTCCTAAATCAAATTCAATTGCATCACTCACCCGGTTAATTTCTTCATTACGTTTGAGGATTGCTTTTATTTTCAACAACAACACTTCGCTGTCAAATGGCTTGGTGATATAATCATCAGCTCCCAGTTTGTAACCGCTGATGATATCTTCTTTCATTGTTTTAGCAGAAAGGAAGAATAATGGAACATCCGGATCTGTATCACGAATTTCTTCTGCCAGTGTAAAACCATCCATATTGGGCATCATTACATCCAGCAAACACAAATCAAATTTTTCTCGGCGAAATGCTGCCAGCCCCAGTATACCATCTCTTTCGAGGGTAACATCATAATCACTCAGTTCCAGGTAATTTTTTAAAACCATTCCAAGGTTCTGGTCATCTTCTACCAATAATATTTTGGGTTTAGTTCCTTCCATAATAATTCATTTAATTGTTAAGCAAATAAAATTAATACATTCCTCCTTATTAAAATACCGTGCCTAATTTTTTGTTAAAGGCTTGCAGGCATTAATTTGGGAAAGATTTAATTTTGCTGTTCTATAAAGTTCGGAAATATGCGTATTACACCAGATAATCGTTTAAAGAAACTCGTCATTATTGGCGACAGGGTATTAATCAAACCCAGTAAACCGGATGAGCGTACAGCCAGCGGTCTTTACCTGCCCCCCGGTGTGCAGGAAAAAGAAAAAGTGCAGCAGGGTTATGTTATTAAAACAGGTCCTGGTTATGCTATTCCGATGCCCATGGAAGATGAGCCCTGGAAGAATGAAGAAGATCTGGTGAAATATGTTCCTCTACAGGCAAAAGAAGACGATTTGGGCATCTTCTTACTTAGCGTTGCAACCGAATTGATGTATGAATTCGATAAAGATTTTATTGTACCGCAAATT
>JBLMVP010000113.1:0-3082 GCA_050256755.1 Sphingobacteriales bacterium
TGGCTGGTTCAGACTTGCGTCCATTGACCAATATTCCTTACTGCTGCCTCCCGTAGGAGTCGGGCCCGTGTCTCAGTGCCCGTGTGACTGGTCGTGCTCTCACACCAGTTACTGATCGCAGACTTGGTGGGCCGTTACCCCGCCAACTATCTAATCAGCCGCACACCCATCTTCTAGCGCCGGAGCTATAATATAAAAGTGATGCCACTTCTATATGTTACGGAGTATTAATCCAAGTTTCCCTGGGCTATTCTCCACTAAAAGGAAGGTTGTGTACGTGTTCCGCACCCGTTTGCCGGTCGCCATCAACTGTATTGCTACAGTCATGCTGCCCCACGACTTGCATGTATTAAGCCTGCCGCTAGCGTTCATCCTGAGCCAGGATCAAACTCTCCATTGTAAATGAGTTTTGATACTGACTAATTAATTTCATCGGAAATCAACTTGTCAAATCGAATGTATTTGTTGCTATTGAACCTTACCGTAAATTTTAATTTACGTGTTATTGCTTCCAAACTTTCAAAGATCTTTCGGCGTTATTTTGCCGCCGTTTTTTCAAACGGAGTGCAAAGGTAAGGGCCTTTATAATTCAATCAAAATTTAAATTGATGTTTTTCGAATTTTTTTCTTCAGAAAAGTCAAATTATTTTGAAGAGCTATTGCTATTTTTTTAGCGGACTGCAAAGATAGGGTTGCTGCACTTCTCCACAAACTTTTTCACTCTATTTTTTATTAACAACCTTCTCAATTTCAACTGCAATCTCGCTCAAAGAACTAACCCGTTTTTTGTAAAGCGGGCCGCAAAGATAGGCAGGGAATGATTGCTTCCAAATGTTTTTTGAAGAAAAGTTCAGGCAGGCTAATAAAACCCTTTACTGTAAAGGATTTCACTAATATATTTTTTTTATGGGAATATGTTTTAGAGTATGCAAACAAGGCAAATAAGGCAATCTTACCTTTAAAGGAATTCTACTTTGATTAAAAACAATCCATGACCGGGAACAGAAAAATCTGCTTTTGAGCAGTCTTTTGCTTCCATAACTTTTTTAAAGTCTCCAATATTCAATTTACCCCGCCCAACCTGAAGCATTGTACCAACTAATCCCCTGACCATTCCACGCAGAAAGCGATTTGCTTTTACATTATATACCCAGCATTCCCCTTCTTTGGCCCATTCGCTTGTTTGAATCTGGCAATTGAATGTTTTAACCTGAGTGTTTCGCTTGGAAAAAGAGGTAAAGTCATTGTATTGCGGAATAATAGCTGCCGCCTCTTTCAACAACTCCATGTCTAAAGTGTAGGGAAAGTAATACGCCCTATCTTCAAGAAAAGGGTTTTTCTGCAGGTAGATAAAATATTTATATTCCCTGCTTACAGCATCAAACCGGCAATGAGCTTCTGTGGCAACAGGATAAATACTCTTTATTACAATATCCTGTGGTAATATGGCATTAAGGTTATAAACTGCTTTTGGGTCAATCTGGATATCCGTGTCAAAATGGAAGAAATTCTGTAAGGCATGAACGCCTGTATCTGTGCGGGATGAACCGGTTAAGTCAAATTTATACCTGAAAAATACTTCCAGTGCCTTTTCAACTTCTGCCTGAACTGTATGAGCATTATCCTGGATTTGAAACCCAGCATAGTTTTTACCATGATATGATAATTCAAGAAAATAGCGGCTCATGAAAGTTTATTCAAGATTATTGCTCCAGCTAACTTAGTTTTTTATCATGGCTTTAAACCTGTTGATATAGTATTCTTCAGTTAAAAGTGAACCTAATTGTTTAAAATTATCAATGTCATAAACATAGGGATAAGCAGCATCAAGGAATTTATATTTTCCATTATCTTTTAAAAACAATACACATAAATTTTTTACCTGCTCACTGGTAAAACATCTTGTTTTAAATACCTTTCTTGCTGCAGTAACCATATCATCATCATTTTCTTCGGCAGCCATTCTTTTACGAAGTGTGATAAAATCTTTATCTGTAGCCAAAGTTTTACAATCTGTATTTACTATACCCGATTTAGAAGACCCGTTCACTGTTTCTTTCTGGAGCAAAGGTTCGGTTTGTGTTTTAACAACTGGTTCTTCTTGTTTGATTGCTTCTTTTGGGCTTTCTTTTACAATTGAATCTTTTTTTATTGGCTCGATTATGGGGATAATGATTTCTTTTATTGAATCTTTTTGTATTGGTTCAATTACAGGAGTTATCATTTCTTTTTTGGCGGTATCAGCAATAATTTCAATAAATTTTGGTTGCTCAGTTACTTCTTTTTTAACCGTATCTTTTATTTCAGGTTCCGTTTTAATAACAGGTTTAATTTCCAATTTTTCTTTTGCAATAAAAACACTGATGGTGTCTTTTTTACCTGTTTTTTCTTCATCGATATAAATATAATCCCAGCCTTCTGCGTTTTCATTAGTCGCGAACAAGTTGATAGTTGATTTAATTGATTCAATCTTCTCTATAACTGTTTCCTGTGGCCTTACTTCAGGTTTAATTTCCGGCTTTGGTTCTTCCTTAGCAGGAATAACAGGTTGTTTTGCTTCAACTTTAGTTTCAGTTTGTACGCTATCCTTTTTTATTGTTGCAACAGGTTCTGTCTTTGTTATTATTGGTTTTACTTCATTTTTCACATTCTGCACAACCGGTTTTTTATCAACTTTTACTTCCATTTTAACAGTATCAACAACTGCCTTTACAGCTTCTTCTTTTTTAATAGCTACCGACTCTTTAGGCTTTTCAACTGTTGTATTCCGAATAGTTGAATCCTGTGTTACCTGCACCAATAAATCTCCAAATGGATTTCTTGTTTCTTCAACTTTAGGAGGATTTATTACAGGCGTTTTAGCTGCATCTTCTTTGGCATCCATATTTTGGGCATCACTTAATGCATAAACCACAGCTAAGGACTGCAAATCATATAGACCCCATCCCTTCGACCCAAAATCCTTTAAAAGAAAACCGGCATCTTTATTACCTGCAAATGAAATAGTGAATGATTGTTCAGGATATAAATTTTTCGGGAACCCAATAACAAAGCTTATCTGCGGTTCTTTGATTTTGGGCAT
>JBLMVP010000114.1:0-3122 GCA_050256755.1 Sphingobacteriales bacterium
TACTCACGGGATGGTATAACTGAAGAACGCCCTTTTTGCAAAAGCCGTAGACGCTGCTGATTGCTATGTTCTCAATTACACGGTTTCTTATATTTGATGCTGTTAGTAAATTATTTTCAGAAATTGTCAGCTGGCGGATTCTGCTTTTATTTAGTTTCAGTTATCTGCCTGACATTATAAATTAAGCAACTAACAAAAAACGAATTTTTATTTAATAATTTAGCAGCTGTATTAAACCGGCAAACTCAGTAATTTGAATTAAGACATGAAAAGTATAACAGTTTTCTGCGGGTCAAGTTTTGGTTATGACGAAATTTTTAAAACCCAGGCAAACTTGCTCGGACAGGCATTGGCTCAAAGAAAAATTCGGCTAATCTATGGCGGAGCAAATGTTGGATTAATGGGTGCTGTTGCAGACGGAACTTTAAATGCAGGCGGACAGGTAATTGGAGTATTGCCAAAATTCCTGCAGGAAAAAGAAATTGCCCACAAACATTTGACCGAACTTATTCTTGTAGACAGTATGCACGAACGCAAACTTAAAATGAATGAATTATCTGACGGAGTAATTGCTTTGCCGGGTGGCTATGGCACATTAGAAGAATTTTTTGAAATGCTTACCTGGGGACAACTTGGACTTCATAAAAAACCCATCGCCATTCTTAACATAAATGGTTTTTATGATAGTTTAAACGTGTTGACAAAAACTATGGTTGACAATGGCTTTTTGAAACAACTAAACAGGGACATGCTTTTAATCAGCGATAATATTGAAGACCTGCTGGAGAAGATGTTTAATTATAAAGCTCCCGAAGTTGGAAAGTGGATAACAAAGGAAACGGTATAATTGCGAACGCAGAACAAATGGTTTTATGCTTCACCAGGCTGACATTTTCCGGAAACTGTAATTAACGATAATTTGTAAATTAATAAGAATACCTGTGATAAAAGGACTTTACGAAACTCATTTATTTGTTGAAAACTTAGAGAATTCTATTAACTTTTACAGGAATGTACTTGGACTTGAACAATGTTATTTCGAGGCGGGCCGGCGGGCTGCATTTTTTTGGATAGGAAAACCAAAAGAAGCAATGCTGGGGCTTTGGGAAAAACCAAAAGCTGAAATTGATAAACGGCATTTTGCTTTTCGTTGCGACAAAGAATATATTTTAAACAATTCGGTTAGCTTTCTGAAGGGACACAATTTAAAACCTTACAACTTCCTGAACGATGGAACTGAAAAACCAATGGTTTTTGCCTGGATGCCGGCCATAGCAATTTATTTCAACGACCCTGACGGACATCAACTTGAATTTATTGCAATTTTAGACGGAAATGCAAGACCGGAATTAGGAGTAATTTCTTATGATGAATGGACAAAATTAGAAACCAAAACCTGAAATAAAACTACAGCCGGTAGGGGGGTCCTGCTTATAGATAAATGAAAGTTTGATTTCCACTTACCTCCGGTCTTCGCAGGAGATTTTTCCCATAACTTATGTAATATTTTCTCTTCTTTCATTATACATTATCAGCCGCCGCGTTTGATCAGAAAAATGGATGAATAACAAGCAGGCATATACAAACCGGTTAAGATATCATCAGCCCTCCCCCATTCTTTTTCACCCCTGAACATCAAAAATAAAATCCTAAATTGCGGACCGAATAAACAAAGGATGGTATGGAAAAACAATTGACTGATCTGAATTTTAATCTGCAGCCCGAAACACTGGAAAACGATTTGATCAAACTTGAAATATTGAAAGAAAACGATTTTGAAAGACTATACAGGGTAGCTTCTGATCCGGTGATTTGGGAGCAACACCCGGAAAAAGAAAGATATAAAAGAGAAGTATTTCAGCTATTTTTTGATGCCTCTCTAAAATCCAGGGGTGCATTTCTCGTATTCGATCGAAAAACAAATGAATTAATCGGGAGTACCCGCTATCACGACTACGATCCGGTAAACTCCAGGATATCGATAGGTTATACCTTTCTTACCCCGAAATACTGGGGCGGCCAATATAACAAAGCAATGAAAGAACTGCTGCTGGACCATGCTTTTCAAAAAGTAGAAGCTGTTCTGTTTCAAATCGGGTCGACAAATATCCCTCCGCAAAAATCAATCTTGAAAATTGGTGCGGCTAAAGTCAATGAAAAAGATTTCGATTTAAACGGTATGAAAATGGTGGTTTATGAATATGAGATTAAAAAACAGGATTGGGAAAACAATAAAACGCAGTAAACTTTGCGGCATTACGACAGCTGAAATTTAACCGGGTTCCCCGCCTGTTACCATTGTCTTTCTTCTGCATTGTCTGTCTATTTCTTCGGGATTTTTTCGGGACCGTTTCGGGAACTCCCGAAGAATTCACGCAAGTCCCAACTCAGCATAGCTTGTAAGAAAAAGAAAACTCACTAAGCCTACAGCTTCCTTTTAGGGTACCACCTGTAGCAGATAGTCTGCTAATTACAACCAATATCTCTATCATAAATAGTCAGCAACAGGTTGCATAATCGCTGTTTCATGTTCTCATAAACCAGCTATACATCGTTATCTCTTCTTCAAACATTCCTTCATCGCATAATGATACACCTTTTGCCCCTTCTTTACTTCTCTGCATAAACAGCTTTTTTACAGAGTCTTTTAAAATACTTTGAGCATAACCCACCGCCTCAGCAAAACAACTCCGTTTTACCTTTTGCTGCTTACTCGGTTTTATATTACTCATATCTGGGTAAATGGTAATCCCTGTTTTATTACCATACTGTTTTACCACTAATTGCGCCCAATCTGTCCCCTCATTTTATGCAGCAATAAACCGTCTTTTCCTCTTGCCATAAATATTGTTTTGGTAACCCTAAACCAATAATTATTCCCGGTAAACGCAACATTCCTTCGTTCATCCTTCGTCCATCCTTCGTTCATCTTTCCTTACTACTTTAAGGAAACAATATAGATATCGCTGGTATAAAGGCAGCATAAGCCCGCTTTTAATTACAGAAAGACCTGCATTAAATAAAAAAACCCTCAGCAATTGCTGAAGGCTTTGTGCCCGGAACAGGAATCGAACCTGCACATCCTTGCGAATACCAGATTTTGAGTCTGACGCGTCTACCAA
>JBLMVP010000115.1:0-3035 GCA_050256755.1 Sphingobacteriales bacterium
TGGATGATCCAGCAGTTTGGTTCAACCAGTTTTGGGGAAGTGTTTGCAAAAGCTGGTGGATTGGGAATGGGAAGTGCAGTTTTAACCGGCATCACTTTATTATTCTTTGTAGGTGCAACGGGTAAAAGTGCACAAATTCCTTTATACACCTGGCTGCCTGATGCGATGGCTGGTCCAACACCTGTATCAGCCCTCATCCACGCAGCAACTATGGTTACAGCCGGTATTTATATGATTGCCCGCAGCAATATTTTATATACGCTGGCGCCGGTTTCACAATCTGTTGTTGCAATAGTTGGGTTAGCAACCGCTATCCTTGCAGCAACAATTGCTATCAAACAAAATGATATTAAAAAAGTATTGGCTTATTCAACCGTGAGTCAATTAGGATATATGTTTCTGGGATTGGGAGTAGGAGCTTATACAGGTGCAGTATTTCATGTAATGACACATGCCTTCTTTAAAGCTTTATTATTCCTTGGTGCCGGTTCTGTAATTCATGCCATGAATCACGAACAGGATATTCGTAAAATGGGCGGACTGAAAAAGAAATTGCCCATTACGCATATTACTTTCTTATTAGGATGTATTGCTATTGCTGGTATTCCACCATTCAGTGGTTTCTTTTCAAAAGATGAAATACTGGCAGCGGCTTATGAACATAATAAAATGTTGTGGGTGATTGGTGTAATTGGTGCAATGATGACAGCATTTTATATGTTCCGTTTATATGCCACTACTTTCCTTGGAAATTTCCGTGGCACACAGGAACAGGAACATCACCTGCATGAAAGTCCGGCAGCTATGACGATTCCGTTAATTGTTTTAGCAATCCTTTCAGTGGTTGGTGGTTTGGTTGGAATTCCAAAAGTGTTTGCTGAGAACGCTCATTCATTAGAACATTTCTTATCACCGATCTTTGCTCAATCAGCAGCATTAGCTGAAACACATACTTTAAATCATTCAACTGAATATATGCTGATGGGTGTTTCTGTTGTACTGGCTTTGGCAGCTATTATCTATGCAGTAAATCGGTATAACAAAAAACCAGAATTGCAGGATGCAGAAGGTTTTGGAAAAGTATTGGCTAATAAATGGTATGTTGACGAATTATATGATGCAATTATAGGTAAACCATTGAAAGCCATTTCAACTTTCTTTAATAATATCATTGAGAAATCAAGGATAGAAGGATTTGTAAATGGAGTGGGTACAGGTGTTCAATATGCAAGCCGCCAGTTACGCCTATTACAAAGCGGGCAGGTGGGCAGTTATATTTTGCTGATGGTGTTGGGTGCCATTATTTTATTTGTTGTTCAATTATTCTTTTAAATTTTTGAAAGGCGTATATGTTAGCATTGCTTTTAATATTGATTCCGTTAGTTACAGGTGCAGCAGCTTTTTTTATTAAAAATGAAAAAACTGTTAAAACATGGAGCCTGCTTTCAGCAATAGTTACTTTGGCTGTTTCTTTACTTACATTATATCACAGCGATGTCTATCACACTGTCTTTTCAAAAGAATGGTTACCTGATTTAGGTTCTGCATTTGCGTTGGGAATGGATGGTATGGGTAAAATGCTGGTGCTGTTAACTGCTTTAGCCTTCCCTATTATTTTTATTGCTACTAATAATTTAAGGTATAAAGATGCTAACCAGTTTTACGGGTTGATGTTATTTTCACAGGCTGGCTTGCTTGGAGTATTCTTATCAACTGATTTATTTTTATTTTATTTCTTCTGGGAGCTGGCTTTGGTGCCGGCATATTTCCTCTGCAGTAAATGGGGCGGAGAAAAAAGAATTGCTGTCACGTTTAAATTCTTTATCTACACTTTCCTCGGTTCACTTATCATGCTGATTGGCATATTGTATCTGTATATATTGAATCCTGAGAAATCATTTGCCATGCAGTCCATTTATAAAATGCATTTGACTAACAGGGCGCAGGATATTTTATTTTGGATGTTTTTCCTGGCATTTGCTATTAAGATGCCCATCTTTCCTTTTCATAGCTGGCAGCCGGATACTTATGAACAATCACCAACAGCTACCACCATGGTATTGAGTGGTGTAATGGTGAAGATGGGATTGTTTGCAATAGTACGTTGGTTGTTGCCGGTATTTCCACATGCAGCGAAAGGATATGATAATATTATTATAGGACTATCAGTAATTGGGATGATTTATGCTTCCTGTATTGCAATAGTACAGGATGATTTAAAAAGACTGGTGGCGTATTCTTCTATCGCCCATATTGGTTTAATGTGTGCTGCATTGTTTGCAAGTAATGCCATCGGTGCACAGGGTGTGATGATTCAAATGTTTAATCACGGGATTAATATAATTGGATTATGGATTGTGGTGGAATTGATCGAGAGGCAATTCGGCACAAGAAAAATGAGCGAATTGGGAGGCCTTGCACAAAAAGCACCGGCCTTAGCTATATTATTGGTTGTTGTGGCTTTGGCCAATGTGGCGTTACCATTAACGAATGCCTTTGTTGGTGAATTTTTAATGTTTAGCGGATTGTATCAATTCAATGTTTGGTATACAGTTGTAGCAGGTTTTAGTATTATACTGGCAGCCATTTATACATTGAATATGATTCAGAAAGTATTTTACGGCAATACCAATGTATTAACCGAAGTAGCAAAAGATATTAACTGGAATGAAAAGTTAGTATTAGGTATTGTGGTGATATTAATTTTTGTAATGGGAGTATATCCAAAACCGATGATTGAGTTAACACAAGCCTCGGTACACACCTTATTAGGTTCAATTAAGTAAAGAAAAGAGCAAGCATATTATGAACGTTATTGTATTAACAGCAGTTTGGGGAGTGGTAATGATGTTTAGCGGGTTATTTATTAAAAATAAAGGCAACGCAAAAATTATTGCTGTTGTTGGCTTGATTGCATTATTGATTGGCAATTATTTCGACCTGCATCACCAATCCATTTTTACATCTGATTTTAATGGCTTGCTCCGTTTCGACAGTTTTGGATTGATATTTACCAGCATTGCCTTACTCTCTAC
>JBLMVP010000116.1:0-4754 GCA_050256755.1 Sphingobacteriales bacterium
CTCCTTCGACTTCTGCTTCATATCATTATCGTACACCGTTATGTAATGGCTGCTGCGGTAATTTTTATAAACAAGAAAATTGCCTTTCATTTTACCCAATATTTCAAACCGCATCTGGCGAAAATCCTCATGATCCGGCTCAGCATAAGTTACTTTTTGGGCTGCTAAAAAAGAGGAGGTTGCTGTAAGTATCCAGAAAGAAAACAGCAACCGGTAAACGAGCTTATTCATATAAATAAATTCTATTGTAAATGTATTACTAAGCATGAAATTACTAAGAGACTATTTTTTTACAGGTGGATTTCTGTAAAAATGAGATGTTAAATTTTTCGGTTTTACATAATCCGTACTTTTAAGCTACCAAAATTATGCCCACAGTACTAATAACCGGCGGAACAGGACTTATTGGAACAGCTTTAACCAATTATTTGCTGACCCGAAACTATACCGTTATTGTAATGAGCCGCTCGGTAAAAAGCCAGCCATTATCCCTGAAACAAAATGCTGTAAACTTTGCCGGATGGGATACAGACACCCAAACAATGGATGCTGCTGCTTTAACTGAAGCCGACTACATAATTCACCTGGCCGGGGCTGGTGTGGCGGAAAAAAGATGGACAGCAAAAAGAAAAAAAGAAATCAGGGAGAGCCGCGTTAAAAGCGGGCAATTACTCGCAAAGAGTTTAAAAGGTATTCCTAATAAAGTTAAAGCAGTAGTTAGTATCTCTGGTATTGGCTGGTACGGACCTGACCCTGAGATTCCTAACAATCATCCTTTTATTGAAGACGCAAAAGCCGATACAGCTTTTTTAGGCGAAACCTGCCGTCTTTGGGAAGAAAGTGTGGAGCCTATCAGAGATTTAAACATACCCTTACTAAAGCTCCGTACCGGAATTGTATTAAGTAATAATGGCGGGGCATTAAAAGAATTTATAAAACCAATTCGTTTTGGCGTAGCTGGTATCTTAGGCAGCGGAAAGCAAATGATTAGCTGGATTCATATTGAAGATTTATGCCGGATTATGGAGTTTGTAATGACGCATGAAAAGATGGACGGGGTTTTTAATGCTGTAGCTCCCAATCCGGTTAGTAATAAAACATTCACACTAAAATTAGCAGAAAAAATAAAAGGGAAATTTTTCATCTCTACTCATGTTCCTGTATTTGTTTTAAAATTGATGTTAGGTGAAATGAGTGTTGAGGTGCTGAAAAGTGCTACTGTGAGTTCTAAAAAAATACAAGATACCGGATTTACTTTTCTATATCCTTCTGTGGATGCTGCGTTGAATGACTTATTCAGTAACAGGTAAATGTTTATCATGCCATACGCTGGAAAAATCGCCCAAAACTGCTATCCCGCTTTCACCAAAACTCAGGCGATGCAATTTCAAGGCATCGATATCTTTTTGTAAGACTTTTCGTTTGAAAGGGTTCATTGTTCCACCCGGAGCTAATGCTGCAGCTGCTGAATCATATTGATAATGCGGGTCACAAACTGTTCCTCTTGGATACATGATGCCAGGCTGACCCTCTCCTCTTATGTCTAACACTTCCGGATGTTTTAGTCCCAGGGTATGTCCGTATTCATGTGCGGCTGTTGTAGAATTATTGAGAAGATTATCTAATTTAAAATAACCCGTATTACAGGGAATATCATCTACAAAAGAAATATGTACGCTGGAAAATTTTTCAATGCGGAAATAATTATTTTGCGGATTGTAGTTGTAATAGATTTCTTCGGAAGTACGCTGAGGCGAATAGACGCCTTTGATATCAAACTTTACTTCTACTACTTGTTTATTGATATATGCTGTTGCTTTAGGTTCATTCCAGTGACTGGCGATGTCTTCAGCAATTTGTTGAGCTAATGATTCAGCAGCCGCTTCACCATAAAAGAAAAAAGTGGAGCGGATACATAGTTGATTGGATATAAGTTCGACGATGCCCATTTGTCTATTACTGGTCTGACGTCCCCGTCTGACCAGGCAGTTGATTAAAATATTATGTCAAGATATTTTTCTGTCGTTTCTCTACTGCAAAATGATTCTTTATGCAATCCCTTATAAAACCGGCACGATGACCAAATCCAATCCTCTGTCTTATCAACTAAACCAGCTTTAACAGGGTTTTGATGAATGTAATGGAAGCAATTTAGCAAATAGCTCTGCAAAGATGAAAAGTTCAAAGAAGCATAATCATCAGCAGAAAGACATTTTGATTTTGTTTTTGGCCGGAACAAAGAACCTGTTCGTTCATTAGTTTTATTAAACTGGTGCGCATAAGTGCTTAATAATTTTCTAAATCCGTTTGTAATCGGGTCGAGCATTAATCCACCCTGTTTTTCCAAATTCAGGCATCTTGTATCAGCTGCAATCATAAAATGAAAATGATTAGGCATCAGGCACCAGCACAAAACATCACAATGAGGTAATACATGCGATTGGAAAATTTGAAGGAAGGAATAATAATGCCGGTCGTTAAAAAATAATTGTTCTTTATTATTACCCTGGTTAAAAATATGATAGAGGTTATCCGGTTCAAATTTCATATTTCTAATTTAAAGAAATAATTCATCAAAACTAACGTGTCAGACGGGGACGTCAGACACGTTAGTTGCGGACGGGCTTACCTCCCTTCAACACACTCTGTATTCTTTCCAGTGTTTTCTTTTCACCGGTTAAACTTAAGAATGCTTCTCTTTCCAAATCCAGTAAGTATTGTTCTGTTACCAATGTTTGTTCACTTAAATCGCCACCGCACATTACATAAGCCAGTTTCTTTGCCACTACCACATCATGGTCAGTTGCATAACCGCCACGCCACATACCGTTGATACCAGCATACAAAGCGCCCAGCGCAGAACGCCCTAATACTTTTACATCTTTACGTTGAACAGGAGTCACATAACCATCTTCATAAATTTCAATTACAGAACGTTTGGCATCAGCAATTCTTCTACCGGTATTCATACTCACCTCATCCCTGTCTTTCCTATATATTCCCATATCAAATGCTTCATGTGCCGATGTGGCGACCCTGGCTGTTGCAATTGATAAGAAACGATTTTTTAACGTGATGGTTTCCGGCTCATCTTCATGCATTTCATCGGCAGCTCTTAATGCGAATTCTTTGCTACCGCCACCACCGGGAATTAAGCCAACGCCCAATTCAATCAAGCCAGTATAGGTTTCTGCTGCTGCACAAACTTTATCACTATGCAAACTCAACTCACATGCACCGCCTAATGCCAAACCATGAGGTGCTACCACAACCGGAATGGAAGAATACCTTGCCCGCATCATCGTATTCTGAAACATGCGGATGGCCAAATCCAGTTCATCGTATTCCTGTTCAATAGCCAGCATAAATATCATTCCTACATTGGCACCAGCACTGAAGTTGGCTCCTTCATTGGCAATTACCAAGCCTTTATATTTTTCTTCTGCAAGAGAAATAGATTTATTAATTGCTTCCAGCACTTCGCCACCAATGGTTCCCATTTTGGTGTACCATTCCAGCCCAATTACATCATCACCTAAATCATATGTACGACAGGCAGCATTTTTCCAGATAGTTTTTCCCTCAAAATTTTTCATCACAATAAAGGCCCCCTCCTGGCCTCCCCCTACAGGGGAGGAATATTCACCAAGTTTTGGTGAATAACTTAAACGCTTACCGTTCTCGACTTTATAAAAAGTTGTAATTCCTTTTGCAAGCATTTCCTCCACCCACGCAGCCACAGAATAACCAGCCGCTTTCATCGCTTCAGTGGTTTTCGCAACACCCAATACATCCCAGCTTTCAAAAGCACCAATCTCCCAGCCAAAGCCTGCCATCATCGCATCATCCACTCTGTATATTTCATCGCTTATTTCGGGAATGCGATGAGAGATATAAGAAAACAACCCAAAATGAAAATGACGATAAAACTCTCCGGCTTTATCTGTACCGCCACACAACATCTTCAATCTTGTCTTTAAATCATCGATCGGTTTTGCGGCCTCAACAGAAGCAAACCTGGGTTTGGTTCTTGGCTCATAGTTCAAAGTTGATAGGTTCAATACATGAATTTCTTTCTCCCCTTTTGGGGCTGGGGGCATCTTTTTAAAAAAACCCTGGCCAGTTTTATCACCCAGCCAGTTATTGGTTACCATTTTATCTAACCATCCAGGAATCACAAAGGTGTTTCTTGCTTCATCATTGGGACAATTATCATACACCCCTTTCGCTACTTTCACTAATGTATCAATACCTACCACATCCGCAGTACGGAAGGTTGCTGACTTCGGACGACCAATGATGGGTCCTGTTAGAGCATCCACTTCGTCAATCGTCAATCCCATTTTATCTATTAATCCAAACAATGCCATGATACCATACACACCAATACGATTAGCGATAAATGCTGGTGTGTCTTTACATAACACAGTTGTTTTACCCAAATACAAATCACCATAATGCATTAAGAAATCAATTACAGCCGAATCGGTATGTGGAGTGGGAATAATTTCCAGTAAACGCAAATAACGTGGTGGGTTAAAGAAGTGTGTCCCACAAAAATGTTTTTTAAAATCATCGCTTCTTCCTTCTGCCATTAAATGAACAGGAATACCGGAGGTGTTTGAAGTAATTAATGTACCCGGTTTACGAAGTTTATCAACTTTCTCAAAAACCTGTTGCTTAATATCCAGTCTTTCCACTACTACTTCAATCACCCAATCACAAGTGGCAATGTCTTTCATGTTATCATCAAA
>JBLMVP010000117.1:0-11640 GCA_050256755.1 Sphingobacteriales bacterium
GTTCCGGTTCAGTATCGGGAGCAATTTGTTTGAGCAGCCGGAAAATAGTTTGTTTTATTTCATGATTTGAGTTACCGCAATAATATTGAATATAGTTATTACTTCCTCACCATCAAAAGTATTACAGTCCGTTTAGCCCGTTCTTCATCCCACTGGCTTTGATATCAACCAACAACAAAATATGCCAGGAATTTTAAATAAGATGATCAGAAGATTATAAGCTTAATTTCTTGCTTTCACTTTTACTATTATATCAATAGCTGCCAAAAAAATACCTATTCCCATCAGCCCATAACCCAGCCACCGCTCTTCCCCAAATAAAATTCCGGAAATTACAAACGCAAAGGATAATCCGGCAAGAGGAGATAATTTTCTGGATTGATCAGCTGGTTTGATTAAAAAAATAAAACCGGTAATAACGGATAATACTATAATTGCAATAAGAATATAGACGGATGAAACATTCATGCTAAATAGTTTAATTCAACATTGCATAAAATTTATTTCTTTTTTCCCATAATATAATTCACTAAACTTCTTACTGTAGCAATCTTTCCATAATCCTCTTCTGGTATATCCACGCCCAGCTTTTCGTCTAACTCCACCAGAAAACGCAATGCATCAAATGAGTCAATCTCTAATTTAAGGCGGATATTGTCATCAGGCTGCAATTGTTCCGGTTCAGTATCGGGAGCAATTTGTTTGAGCAGCCGGAAAATAGTTTGTTTTATTTCGTTTTCTGTCATGCAATTTCTGCTTTTGTTAATAAATTTTTAGTGCCATAATATGCTGCTCCCAATAAAGCAGTTTTAGTATTCAAAATAATTTTAACCGGCACTTTCTCCAAGATATAATTTAATCTCCCGCTTTGTAAAAATGAAGACAAGAATGTATTGTTCTCCAATAAAGAAATAATTTGCGGGGCGATGCCTCCTCCTATAAATAATCCGCCTGTTCCTTTTAATTTTATAACGAGGTTAGCAGATTCAAATGCCAGGTAACGAATGAAAAGCTTCATTGTCTCCTTACAAAGTTGGCTTTGCTGAACATTCTGACTGATAACTGCTGCCACATCAGCTTTTTTAAATTTATCTTTCAGCCAGTCAGGTTCTTCCCATTTCTTTTCATCCCTCAGAAAATGATAGATATTTACTATACCCGGTCCGCATAGCAATCGTTCCCAACTTACATGCCCAAATTTTCTCTGGAGAAAAGTGTACAACTCAAAGTCGAATTCATTACGTGGGGCAAAATCACAATGCCCACCCTCTGTTGCAAATGGATGAAAATAATTTCCATCCCAAAATAATCCTGCTTCTCCTAAACCTGTGCCTGGCGCAATAACTGCGGCATTACCAACAGGAGTACTGCTGCCTTTTTGTATCACTGCTACATCTGTATCATTCAGCACGGCTAATCCATAAGCTGTAGCTTCCAGATCGTTGATAAGCTGAACATCTTTTATACCAAAATGGTCTGCTATTTCATCTTTATTTATTTCCCACATTATATTGGAAAGTATGGCGCGGCCATTCAGTACAGGACCTGCCACACCAAAACACACAGAGTCCGGAACAGAAAGATTTTTAGTAAATGTATCAGTCAGTTCAATAATATTTTTAAAATCATTTGATTTATATTTTGCCTCCTGTAACAAAAACACTTTATTACCTTCTGTTTTGAAAAGGGCAAGATTGGTCTTCGTTGCACCAACATCACCTGCAAGCACAATCTTACTTTTGCTGCCTGCTTTATTTTCTTTTAATATTTTAAATGGCAATAACATAATTTGCCGGAAATAAATTTCTAACCAATTTTATAGCTATAGCAATCCTGGTTGTTGCAAATAATTTTTGACTGCCATTAAAAAACGGCTTCCTGTTGCACCATCTGTTGCCCGATGGTCAGCAGATAATGTAACAGTTAATACCGGCCGTACATCAAGCATCCCCATTTCTGCCCATGGCTGATCGGTGATGCTTCCAAAACCAACAATAGCCACCTGCGGGGGATAAATCACAGCATATACAGTTTCCACATTGCCTTCACCCAAATTGGTAACCGTAAAAGTTGATTCACTCAGTTCAGAACTCCGTAATTTCATTGCCCTTGCTCTTGGAATAATATCATTCAGTGATGCCATTAATTCATCAATTGTTTTTTTATCAGCATTGCGAATAGCCGGTATCATAACTCCGCCGGTCCGCAGCGAAACAACGAAGCCAATATTGATATCGCTTTTTCTTTGCAACCCATTTTCCCAGTAACCATTTAAATCCGGTACTTCAATTAATGCTTTTGCAACAGCTTTAATTAATAACAGTACCGGCAGTAAACGTTGCTTTACTGTTCGTTGTTTATTGCTTTCTGCGAGCCAGGTCAATGCCTTGCTCATATCTACTTTTGTTTCTAAATAGTAATGAGGTATTTCCCGGTTTGATTTACTCATGGCTGCTGCCACTGCCATCCGGATATTTTCTGTTGCTGTGATTTTCTTTTCTTCTTTTGGCGCCATCTTTTCTATGATGGCTTTTTCAACATCGTCTTTGGTAATAGCTCCGCCTTCACCCGTTCCTTTTATAACGTATAAGTCAATGCCTTTTTCAGCGGCAATTCTTTTGGCCAATGGTGATGCTTTTATTCCATGAGCAACTTCTGCAACTGTTATTTTTTTTACCGCCTTTTTTTCTTCTTCTTTCTTAGCCACTTCTTCTTTTCCTGCTGCGATTAAAGCCATCACTGTTCCTACAGGAACTTTTTCATTTTCTTTAATCAGCAATTCATTAATTATTCCTTCATCAAACACTTCAATATCAATCAATCCTTTTTGAGTATCTACTACTGCAATAATATCACCTCTCTTTACCGTATCGCCTGGTTTAACCAACCACTCACGTAATGTGCCGGCTTCCATATCTGCTCCCAGACTGGGCATTTTGTACTCAATCATGCTGCAGTATTTTCTTTACCTTATTAATAATATCCGCCGGCTGTGGAATGGATGCATCTTCCAGATGTTTGGAATAAGGAATGGGCACTTCCACGGCACCCAACCGTTGTACAGGTGCATCCAGTTCATAAAAAATGTTTTCCATAATTTTTGCACTTACTTCCGATGATACATTTACAGAACCCCATGCTTCTTCCACCAGCAATGCCCTATGCGTTTTCTTTACTGAATTAAAAACGGTTGAAAGATCCAGAGGTCGCAGCACCCTTAAATCAATTACTTCAGCGTCAACACCCATTGTTGATAATATTGCAGCCGCATCCAAAGCCTTGTATACAGCCGCACCATAAGTGATGATGGAAATGTCTTTTCCATTACGCAACACTTTAGCATGTGTAATATCAACTGCACCGGCATTGGCAGCAATTTCTGCTTCTTTATTTAGAAGAAAAGTGTATTCGAAAATTATAACGGGATCAGGATCCTGTAAAGCTGTTAGCAACATGCCTCTTGCATCTTCATGTGTTCCTGCTGCTAATACTTTCAATCCGGCAATATGTGCATACAATGGTTCCCAGCTATGCGAATGCTGCGCTGCTAATTGCCTTCCAATGCCGCAACTCATTCGTATCACTACCGGCACATTCAATTGTCCACCCGACATGTGCAGTAAGGTAGCTGCATTGTTTACTATCTGATCCATTGCCAGCAAACTAAAGTTCACCGTCATTACTTCCACAACAGGACGCATGCCATTTAAAGCAGCGCCAATACCTGCACCAACAAATCCTGATTCAGACAGTGGTACGTCCATGATGCGTTCAGGACCAAACTCCTGCAATAAACCTTTAGTAACCGCAAAAGCGCCACCATAACGGCCCACATCTTCGCCCATCAAAAAAACTTTTTCATCTTTTTGCAACGCTTCCCGGATGCCTTGTTTTAGTGCTTCACGATAAGTGATTTTTATGGTTCCGTTGTTATTCATTTTTTTATGAGCCGGCTGTATTACTGCTATTCTGCCTCTGTTGTGTCACTCTCTTGTACATCTGGTATTTCCATTCGGCAGGAACATTAATCGTTCATTAAATTTCTGCAACGGCAATAATTTGTTTCAATTAAATGATTTTAAGAATTACAATGCTTCGGCCTTACTTCTCCATCTTTTCAGACCAGGCAAACTGTTTACTGCCCTATTAATTAAAGCAGAATCAATTTTTCTTTTTTCCATTTGCGTTTTCACTACTGTTTTCATTTCGTCCAATGTCATGTTGGGGTTTATGAAGGCTCCGTTCTGATAGCAGTACACACAGTACTCATTACTTTTAGAACCATCTTTTTCTGTGCCCATCATTTCGGGCTTGTCAAGCGGCATGCTGCAACTCTGGCAAAAATTCCTGTTTTCCATAATTTAATTTTAAAAGATTAAAGAATACAACATCAAACAGTTTCTGTTTTCCTGCTCTTTTTATCATGTGCTTCCTGTATCCATTCCATCAATTCTTTATCCATTTCATCTTCATTAAAAATGTCAAGAGCATAGAGGTAACGGTGAGCCGACATTTGAAGATGCCGGGTAATACGCTTGCTTTTTATCTTGCGGTTCAAACTAAAATCAACCCATATTTTATCTTTAAATATTTTAACAGCCGCAAAAGTGAAAGTGCTTACAAAATGAATACAACATTCCAGTGATTCTATTTTAAAAGAACCCACTTGTTTTTTTACAGCCCTTTTGAAACTTTCATACAATAACCTGCCTGCAGGTTTTCCATTAAAATGTTCCTCCAGCGGAAAAGACCTGCATGAATGTGACTGGCCCTTTCGTTCAAATTGTCTTCCGCATTTGGGACATGCCCATAATTTTTTTATTTCAGTTTTTGTTTTCACTATAAACAAATTTTGTCAACTCTTCTACAGGCTCCCATGTTCCTGCTTCTGCAAAGTCAACTGCTTTCTGCACTTCAGCTTCTATCTTTATATTCAGCGCATCCATTTCGCTTTGTGTGATTGCATTTTGATTCAATAGAATTTGCTGCAGTTTTGGAATAGGATCACGTCTCTTCCATTCTTCCACTTCGGCTTTTTCACGATACAGCTCTGCATCAAACATTGAATGAGCACGGAAGCGATATGTATTGCATACGAGGAAAAATGGTTTACCCGTTGCTTTAATTTTTTCTACGGCTTTCTTTGCTGCATGTTCAACTGCCAATACATCCATGCCATCCACAACGGCTGTTTCAATTCCGTAAGCAGGACCTTTCTTTTCTATCTCCACAATTGAGTGTGAAAAGCGGATGGCTGTTCCCATGGCATACAAATTATTTTCACATACAAACAATAAAGGCACTCCCCACAAAGCAGCAAGGTTCATGGCTTCATGAAATTCACCTTCTGCTGCGGCACCTTCACCAAAAAAACAACAGGTAATATTATTTTTCTTTAGTTTTTTGGAAGCCAGCGCCATCCCTACGGACATGCCCAAATGCCCTGCAACAATGGCATTGCCACCATAAAATTTTGTCTTTGCATCAAACAAGTGCATAGAGCCTCCACGGCCACGGCTGCAACCTTCCAGTTTGCCATACATTTCTGCCATGATGGTTCCCGCATCGATACCTCTTGCCAAAGCATGACCATGCTCACGGTAAGTGCTGAGTACATTGTCATCTGCAGTCAATGCCTGCATCACACCCACTGCTACTGCTTCTTCACCCACATACAAATGCAAAAAGCCACGGATTTTTTCTTTTGTGTATAATTCAGCACTCTTCTCTTCAAATCTTCTTATCAGCATCATTTGATAAAGAAGCCTGATGCCATAATCTTTTTCTAACGGTTGCGCTTTCTGTATCGTTAATTCTGTCTGCATATAAATTCTATGACTGTTCCAATGTTGATATATCTCCTTCCGGTAATCCCAGTTCTCTTGCTTTCAGTAATCGTCTTAATATTTTCCCGCTTTTTGTTTTGGGCAATTCGTTGACAAAAGCAATTTCTTTTGGCGCCACTGCCGGACCCAGTTTTTTCCTTGCATAACCAATTATATCCAGCTGTAATTCTTCATTGGATGTAAATCCTGATTTCAAAACCACAAATGCTTTTACCAATTCGCCAATGATGGGTTCGGGCTTGCCAATTACAGCTGCTTCGGCTACAGCGGCATGTTCCATCAATACACTTTCCACTTCAAAAGGCCCTACCATATGACCGGAAGTTTTAATTATATCATCAGCTCTTCCTACAAACCAGTAATAACCCTCTTCATCTTTTTTTGCTAAATCACCTGTGAGATACCAGTCGTTCCGAAAACATTTTTTATAACGTTCTTCATCATGCAGGTAGGCACGGAACATGGAAGGCCATCCTTTTTTTAAAACCAGGTGTCCCTGTTTATTGGGTTCAGTTATTAATTTTATTCCCGTTTCCGAAACTTCAGCTATTGCCGCTTCCACACCAGGTAAAGGTTTTCCCATACTGCCTGGTTTTATTTTCATGGAAAGAAAATTGGCTATCATAATGCCCCCGGTTTCAGTTTGCCACCAGTTATCCAGTATAGGCATGCCAAAAGTTTTCTCTCCCCAGAACACTGCTTCTGCATGCAATGGTTCACCCACACTGCAGATTAACCGCAGGTGTTCCAGGTTATATTTTTCTTTTGGCAAAATATCCATCCGCATTAATCTGCGGATAGCCGTAGGGGCAGTGTACCATACATTTACTTTTTGTTCTTCAAGAATGGAATACCATCTTACTGCATCAAATTCCTCTTCATCTACAATATTCGTTATCCCATTTACCAGCGGTGCAATAATGCCATATGAAGTTCCCGTTACCCATCCGGGGTCGGCTGTGCACCAGAAAATATCTCCCTGATGAAAATCTAAAACATATTTGCCGGTATTATAATGCATGAGTACAGCGCCGTGTACATGCAGTGCTCCTTTGGGCATGCCTGTTGTACCGCTGGTAAAATGCAGCAATGCAGGGTCTTCAGGATTAGTGGGAGGAATAGAGAATTCATCATGAGCTTCTTCCATTAATCCCGGAAGAGATAAAACTTTATCATTAATGTGCGATTTTTCGTCTGTTAATAAAATAAATTGAAGTAATGGTAATCTATCCAGTAAGTGTTTTACTTTTTTTTCAAACAACGCTTTGGTTGTAACCAGCACTTTTGCATCTCCTTTGCTTAACCGTTGAAATACCGGCTCGGGACCAAATACAGAATATAACGGACAAAATACTGCAGTTGATTTTAAAGTGCCTAATGCGGCAATATATAATTCCGGAATACGGCCAGCTAACGCAAAAACTCTTTCCCTTTTTTTAACTCCGAGGGTTGTCAAAATATTGGCGAAACGTGAGCTAAGTTTATGCAAATCGTGATAAGTGAAATCCTTGATTGTTTTATCTTTCTGTATCCACCGGAGAGCAATAGTGTCTTTTAATTTTCCTTTAGCATGTCTTTCAATTGCTTCATAAGCAATATTCAATCCTTTATTTTCGGGGAGGCCATGGAGTAATTTTTTTTCATCCTGCCAGTTAAAGGAACGAGACAGGGATTCATAATCCTTTAAATTAGGTGTTACAGGGGGAGTTAATATATTTTCAGAAGAGTTTTGCATTAATTAATTTATTTCTTTAAGGTCCCCGATAAGAAATTATGGCATTCATACCTGGCATCAATATATTCTTTCTCTACCTGTTGCATGTTACGGCGCAACTCATTCTGCCGCTTTTCTGTTTCGGTATTAATTAATGTATCATCAATTAATGTGCTGTTAGTTTTGAGTGCTGCTTCCTGCTGCTGAATTTGTATCTCCAGCCAGCTGAATTTTTCTGACGCTGCATTTAGTTTATCCTGATGGTTTTCCACTTTTACTGCTATATTGGGTATAGTATTCCGCTGAATAACTTCAGCCAGTTTGTTTTCCAACTCAGCCATTTCAACGTTATAAAAAGTGATCAAACGTTTCCACTCCATCAGTTCATCTGTATAATATACTGCAATAGTATTGGGCATATAGTTTTATTTAAGACAATTTCCTGAATTAATAACAGGTAAGGTTATTCTTCGTCCCTGTATTCAGAATCGGGTTCAGACAAAATATATTCATCTGAAGAATTCCTTGCTATTTCGTTTAATTCTTTTAATGTAAAGTCATCCATTCCTGTTGTTTGTTCCCACTTGTTTTTTTCTTTACGAAGTATCTGTACAGGCAACCCAAACCTGTCCTGAAATTCCCGTTCCACATTGGACACTTTATACCAGGGCTGAATTTCAAAAATTCCTGATACATGTGTTTGTTTAATCTCTCCTATAGTTTCACCCGGATAAATTAAACCTGACTCTGCTGAGGCTTCATATTTTTTATGCGGAAGTCTATAAAATTCAATTTGCAGGTAAGGATAAAAATTAGCAAATGCTTCCTGGATTTCCCTCAGTGTTGTGTTGTCGTTTATTTCTATATGCATAAGAATAGTATTTTGTTTTTTACCATTTCTCCCAATGAATATTTTTTGCATCATACTTTTCCTGCGGCTTTTCTTCACCAGAAGGATGCCCAACAGGTATCACATTCAGTGGAATTACATACTTTGGAATATTCAATTCACTTCTTACGAAATCCATCAATGCTTCATTCGGATATACTGCCGTCCATACTGCACCCAATCCCAATGCCTCAGCGGCTAATAAAATATTTTCACTGGCGCAGGTACAATCCAGAATAGCAAAATCTTCATTGCCCATGGCGGCTTCACCCGGCACTGCACATACTACAATGCCCGTTCCGGCTTTGGTTAACATTTTAGCAAAGGGCAATCCATCAGCCAATGCTTTTAATTTTGTTTTATCTGTAACAACAATAAATTTCCACGGCAGCATATGAATTGCTGCAGGTGCAGCCATCGCTGCCCGAAGTAACTTTTCAATTTCTTCTTTACCTGCCTTTTCACCAGTATAACTGCGTACACTTTTTCTTTCATGAATAACGGTCAGTGTATCTTTAAGCATTACTGTGTCCATAAATCATTATTTAATTGCTTTGATGAGAACAAAAGAACCTTCTCCATACCCGGGCTTAGCCGGTTCAAATTCTTTAATGTCATCCAGTGAATGAAAGAGGGTTTGGGAAAACTCAAGATTCTTAAACCCAAGTTGTTTGAACCCTGAAATAATTCGTTTTACGGAATAAAAATTGGCGTGCTTATAAAAGATACTATGGGGTTTTCGCTGTTCGTAATATTTCCCTATAGCACTGTCTTTGTCTATAAACCCCACAATCAATGCCCCTCCGTTTTTTAAAACTCTTTTGGCTTCCTTAAATGCTGCTGATAAATCATCAAAATAACTGATGCAAAATACCATAAGCACAAAATCGAAGTGCATATCTTTATAAGGCAAATTTTCTGCTTCTGCCATAAGTACATCAATGCCTTTTTTTAATGCTAATTCCCGCATATTGGGTGAAGGCTCTATACCTTCTTTAATGCCAAGAGCTTTTGAAAACCGCCCGGTGCCCAATGCTACTTCTATACCATAAATATTATCACCTGCCGGTAATATATCCCGGATAGCCTCTACTTCATTTTGAAATACAAATGGATATTTTTCAAACCATTCTTCGTATTCAGCTACGTGTTCGTTGAAAGGAAGTGTTTTAATCATAAAAAAACATTAAGGAAATGACCTTTTCAAAGCTATAAATCCATCTTTCCTGCATCAATGATAACTATTAGTTAATCCAATGATGATGGTCAAAGTAACCAATCCCTTATTTTAACAATAAGAAGGAATTTCTACTCAATACAAACTTTGCAGCCTTTTATTCCGTATTTAATTCCCTGCTGCATTACCTGTTTTTCCCTGGAGTTATAACGAAAGATGGTAATGCCTTTGGCTCTTTGCTGCCATGCCGATTTATATATTTCTTCTACTTCCATTTCTGAAGCTGTTTCAGGAAGATTGATGGTTTTGGATACGGCGTTATCTGTATGCTTTTGAAAAGCAAGCTGATGCTGCAAATGCCAGGGTGGAGAAATTTCAAGTGCAGTTTTAAAAAGATGTTTAACTGTAAGTGGTAATTCTTTTATCTGTCCCGCTACACCATCTTTTATAAGCTGTTGAATTATTTTTTCGGAATAAAGTTTATGTTTTTTTAAATAATTAATAAAAAGAGGATTAATAGAAAATAATGTTTCATCATTCAGTACATGTTGCCGTTGAAAGGCCAGGGCAAATAATGGTTCAATGGAAGGAGACGTATCAGCAATTATAGAAATGGTTCCTGTAGGTGCAATACTGGTCATGGTAGCGTTGCGTATTTTTTTATCCGGATAATAAATACTTTTATTCCAGTTTAGGAATACTCCTCTTTCTTCAGCCAGTAGTACTGATTCCTCTATTGTTTTTTGCTGAATAAACTGCATCAGCTGTTCCGCCAGCCGTATGGCTTTTTCAGAATCATAAGGAATTTCCAGCAGAATCAATAATTCAGCCCATCCCATTACTCCCAAACCAATTTTCCTGTTTCCCAACGCCATTGTTTTTATCTCTGGAAATATATAATTGTTTACTTCAATTACATTATCTAAAAAACGAATGGCAATTTTTATCACTTCTTCCAAATGATGCCAGTCAATTTCATTGCTGCTATTATTTTGTTTTATAAATTTTGAAAGATTAACAGAACCAAGATTGCAGGGCTCATAGGCAAGCAATGGAACTTCCCCGCAGGGATTAGTGCATTCCATTTTTCCCAACCCCGGCGTGGGGTTAGTACGGTTGATGGTATCAATAAAAATTAAACCCGGGTCGCCGGTTTGCCAGGCGTTTTCAATTATATCATTCCATATTTTTTTTGCGCTTATATTTTTTACTATGGCTTTGGAATTTGGATGAATCAAATTCCATTCACCATTGTGTTCTACTGTATTCATAAACTCATCAGTGATTCCAACTGAGGTATTGAAATTATTAAGTACTCTCTTTTCTCTTTTGGCATTAATAAATTCTTCAATATCCGGATGATCAACATTCAGTATACCCATATTGGCACCTCTTCTCTTGCCACCCTGCTTTATATGTTCTGTAGCTGTATCAAAAATTTTCATAAAAGAAACCGGGCCGGATGCAGTGCCGCCCGTTGCAAATACCAAATCATCTTTGGGGCGCAGGTGAGAAAAATTAAATCCTGTTCCACCGCCACTTTGCTGAATGAGCGCCGCATTTTTTAATGTGGTGAAAATACTGTTCATATTGTCATCAACCGGTAATACAAAACAGGCGCTGAGCTGGTTGTTGCCTGTGCCAGCGTTCATTAAGGTGGGTGAATTGGGAAGAAATAGTAATTCATTCATAACTCTATAAAATTTATCTTCCCAAATTTTTTCAGTTCCCGTTTTATTCCAAAATAATTCGGCTGATGCCACCGCTTTGGCAACACGGTGAAAAAGTTCATCCGGAGTTTCAATGACAGATCCATCTGTATTTCTTCGCAGGTAGCGTCGCTGCAGCACTTTCATACTATTTGCAGAAAGTTGTACCATTCATTTCCTTTTTATTCATATATCTTGTCCAATTAATTATTATGCAGCCGGTCTTTTACAAGCCAAATGCATAATAGTAAACACCGGCAATATCCGGATAAAAACCTTCCAGCATAATGCCACCTTTTTTATCC
>JBLMVP010000118.1:0-7923 GCA_050256755.1 Sphingobacteriales bacterium
TTCTCCCCTGTGGCACAATGATTGACAACTTGTATTGAACGTTAAATTCTTTTTTATATGGGAAAGATAATAGGTATTGACTTAGGAACTACTAATAGCTGCGTTTCTGTAATGGAAGGAAACGAGCCGGTAGTAATTGCCAATGACGAGGGCCGCCGTACAACCCCGTCTGTAGTGGCTTTTCTTAAAAATGGCGAACGTAAAGTAGGTGATCCGGCTAAACGTCAGGCTATCACTAACCCTCAAAACACTATTACCTCGGTAAAGCGTTTTATGGGCCGCCGTTTTGATGAAGTAACAGAAGAAATAAGCCACTGGAGTTATAAAGTGGCAAAAGGTGACAATAATACTTGCCGTATTGACATTGACGGCCGTTTATATACCCCACAGGAAATCAGTGCAATGGTTCTTCAAAAAATGAAGAAAACAGCCGAAGATTACCTTGGCCAGGAAGTAACTGATGCAGTTATTACTGTACCTGCTTATTTTAACGATGCACAACGCCAGGCTACTAAAGAAGCAGGTGAAATTGCAGGCCTTAATGTTCGTCGTATTGTAAACGAACCAACCGCTGCTGCTTTAGCTTACGGTTTGGATAAAGGCAAACACGACCAGCACATCGCAGTATTTGACCTGGGTGGTGGTACTTTCGATATATCCATCCTTGAATTGGGTGAAGGAGTATTTGAGGTAAAATCAACCAATGGTGATACTCACCTGGGTGGTGATGATTTTGATAAAGTGATTATGGACTGGCTGGCTGATGAATTTAAAAAAGATGAAGCAATTGATTTGCGTAAAGACCCAATGGCCTTACAGCGTTTGAAAGAAGCTTCTGAAAAAGCAAAGGTTGAATTAAGTTCTTCCAGCGAAACAGAAATCAATCTTCCTTATATCACTGCAGTGGATGGTGTACCTAAACACCTGGTGAAAAAATTAAGCCGTGCAAAATTTGAGCAATTAGCAGATAATTTATTTGCAAGATGTTTGAAACCCTGTGAGCAGGCATTGAAAGATGCAGGTTATGAAATTTCAAAAATTGATGAAGTGATATTAGTGGGTGGTAGTACACGTATCCCCAAAGTGCAGGAGATTGTAGAAAAATTCTTTGGCAAAAAACCAAATAAAGGTGTGAATCCTGATGAAGTAGTTGCTGTAGGTGCCGCAATTCAAGGTGCGGTATTAACTGGTGAAGTAAAAGATGTATTGTTGCTCGACGTTACTCCTCTTTCTCTTGGTATTGAAACCATGGGTGGTGTAATGACACGTTTGATTGACAGTAACACTACTATCCCAACAAAAAAATCAGAAGTATTCTCTACTGCCAGCGATAACCAGCCGGGTGTACAGATACATGTATTGCAGGGCGAACGTCCAATGGCCAATCAAAACAAAAGCCTTGGTATGTTTAACCTCGATGGCATTCCACCAGCACCACGTGGTGTTCCGCAGATTGAGGTAATATTTGATATTGATGCCAATGGCATCCTTCATGTAACAGCTAAGGACAAAGGCACAGGCAAGGAACAAAAAATACGTATTGAAGCCGGTAGTGGTTTGAATAAAGATGAAGTAGAAAAAATGAAAGCAGAAGCCAAAGCACATGAAGCAGAAGATAAGTTAGCCAAAGAAAAAGTAGAAAAGATAAACCAGGCTGATAGTTTAATATTCCAGACAGAAAAACAACTGAAGGAATATGGCGATAAAATTCCTGCTGATAAAAAAGCTCCAATTGAAGCTGCTTTAGCTAAATTAAAAGAAGCACATAAATCACAGGACTTAACAGCTATTGATACTGCCGTTAATGAAATGAACACTGCATGGACAGCAGCCAGTGAAGAAATGTATAAAGCAACACAGGAAGGTGCGGCAGCACAACCCGGCGCAGGTGCAGGGGATGGCTCACAACAACAAGGTGGAGGCAAGAGTGATAATGTAGAAGATGCGCAGTTTGAGGAGGTGAAGTAAAGTTTAAATGATAAATAAAGAAAGCCCTGACGTGAGTTGGGGCTTTTTTATTAGTAATAAACAAACTAACCTGTGAAATCCACTTAAGATTATTTAGGTTTACAGCAATTTCTGATGTTATCAAATGAATAAATCAAACAAAAATATTGATGATTTAAAAAATCAATTTCTTGACTCAGGAATCACAGACCCCATTATTTCTTCTTCTGAAAATAAAATAATAATATCTCCTGTCTATTGGAATTACGGCTTTATAACCAGTTTTTTTCCAATTTTTGCTTGCATTTATATTCTTTTTAAGCAAGATGATTTTCTTGTCAATGGGCTTTGTTTTTTAATAATAATCTGCTCGGTTGTTTTTATTTTATTCCAACTAAAATCTTACAATAACATTTTAATTAATTTAGATACACAAACGATAACTTTATATCCGAACATCTTTTATAAGCTATTTTTTCCCACGGCAACGATTCATCTAAAAGATATAAAGAAAGCAAAAAGCTTATCAGATAGTTTCTGGCCATCATTTAGAAGGTATATTATTATCACCATCTTAAATGATTCAGAAGAAATTAAATTAATCAATGCTAATAGTAAAGAAAATGCCGATAAATTATCAAGTTTAATTTTAAACATCCGACAAAATCTCTTTCCATAGTCTCCCACCAGCCATCAGCGTTAGCCGGCGACCTTGCGTCACCAGGGAACAACAGTACATTTTTTATGTCGGCTTTTTATGTGTCAGCCAGTTTCTTTAAAATTAAATTACTAAACAGGAAAATCAATTAATTAAAATAAAAAAGCCTGTCTGATTTCAATCAAACAGGCTTACTGTAATAAAATAATTTAATTCTTTCCAATAGCATTAATATCCTCCTCCAAAGGATGCACTTTGGGATCAGTACCATACTTGTTGGTACCCATGTCACCAGCTGTACATGTAAGAACCAGGTTATAAATAGGAATCAAAACATACCACCCGCTTTTGCCAACGTCATGCATTCGTCTTACAGCCACTGCAATGCCGGGGATCAATAATCCAATCGTAACAATTGTATCAACCATACCTGCTCCATTGGGATTAGTAATGACATCAATCACATTTGCCAGGATGGACAAAATAATGTTAAAGAGAAAAAACCACCAATACTCACTCCTTCGTGCCCGGCCATTAAAATGAGCATACTTTGTTAATACGTTTCTAACTGCTTCAATAAAATTCATAATAAAGTTTAGTTTAAGATTTAATAATGCTAACAAAATAATATAGAATGTCAATAAATCAAACGACTTTACACTTTCTTTATATTCACACATCAGTTGGTGTCCTTACATGCTGATCTATATATATATATATAGATAGATTCCCTCATTCTTTCGTCGGCTAAACGTAATTTGTAACAAAACCATATCCAAAACCCTCATTTTCAGCCAATAAAACTAATCTGTTCGCTAAGTTTTTACATTTGGCATCCTGTATTTTGCTTTTGCCTGGGCATATTTCACATCTGCGGGAGCATATTTTACATCTGTCGGCTCATATTTTACATCTTCTAGGGCATATTTTACATCTTGAGGTCAATATTTTACATCTACGAGGATATATTTTACATCTGCGGGAGCATATTTCACATCTTCGGGAGCATATTTCACATCTGCGAGGGCATATTTCACATCTGCGAGGGCATATTTTACATCTGCGGGAGCATATTTTACATTTGCGAGGGCATATTTCGCATGCGTCAAGGCATTGTTGTAACTATAATTTTCGCCAAAAAAAGAATAGGATGTCAAATCTTTGAGATATAACATCCTATTGAAGGGATTCATCATCATTTATGAGTAAATAGCGATACCAAAAATTCTATTTATAAAACTGCTGCGATAAAGAGTTGGCCACCACTTTAAAGTCACCATTTTTCTTTACAATCTGGTAACTGTTATTAATTGCCCTGATGTTTGGGTTAGATAAATGCTTTTCGTTGTAAGGTGCCAGCAAATCTGTTTCCTCAATCACTTTACCTGATGCATCTAGCGTTTTTTTGATTACCCTGTAATGAAAATGCCAGGGATTTAAATCACCTTCAGACCCGCTGGAAACATAGGTATCATTAAATCCTTCAAATATTAATTCACTGGTATATTCAGGATGCTGCATCAGTGGCTCAGTAATATCGATAACCTGGTTAAGCTCAGGATCATCGTGTACAATACCGCTATCCCAGATGGTTTCCCCGTTTAAATAAATGACCAGCCTGTTATCTACATGTTTTACGTTTATTAAATATTCCTGTTTCATAGTACAAAAATTTAGTTGGTTGATTTGTTTAAATTTTATACCACAAAAATGAAATATTATGCTGCAACATCAACTGATCTAAATTAACCGGCGGCGTGATAATTGTTAACAGGAAAAGATATACAAATCATACTAATATCACCGGCGGCTTTAATCTGAAGCCTTATTTTCTTAACCGCCGCTGTGCTGAATCGGATGTCTCGTGATATAAAAATCATTTATTCTTGTTATAACCCGAATAAAAAATGTCACCTCCGGGGAAGAGAAGTGACATTCTATAACCAACTGCTGAATGCTGTTATTAGTTCTTTGCCACATCAAATTTTCTGAAAATAGATTTTACACTGCTGCGAATCTCTTTTTCTGTAAGGTTTTTATTATTTACTTCATCAGTAGCCCATCCCTGCCAAACCATCTTATCAGTTCTTGCATCCGTCATAGTAATTGTTATGGTGCCTTCTTTTATGGGAACATTATAATTATCATATCCCAAAAATTGTGAGGGATAATATACTGTAAAATATCTCCTGTAAAAAGGATTATAGAAAGTACGGAAGAAAGAACCGGAATATACCGGATCATTTTGTTTTTTAGAACCACGTTCTACCAGTACATCATAACTTAATAAAATGTCAGGATTTGTTTTTACTTCCCGCCATCCTTCTTTTGTTAATTCTTTATTTACACTTTCTTTTATGTTTTGCTCAGTAAGCGAATTAGCATTAGCTGTTTTTCCGGATTTGTTTTCGGTGGACGCCCATGCAAAAGTTTTATACTGGCTGAAGTTGGCTGTTTTATCTTTTTCCACGTGGGCCGTAGTGCCGCAACCCGCCAGCAGGAATATTGATACAATCAAAACACCCAACAGTTTAATCTGCATCATTTTCATAACTCATTTATTTAACTGTTATCAATCATTGTAACAGTATATAAACGACAAAAAGCATGCATAGTTTATTAATAAAATGTAAAAATTTATTAATTCCCGGTTAACAGGCATTTATTAATATTTAAATGTGAAAGTATTGGTAAGAGTTGCATTATGAATCTACTTGCCCGGTCTCTCAATTCTCAGATTATTTCTTGCTCCGTCAATCATCACTCTGTCAAATACTAACTGTGTTGATTTCTTTGTACCCTGCTTATCCGGCTGTACGGATGTTTGCAAAATGGCAGAAAGCATATTAGTAATAAAAGCCCGGCTGGTATCTCCAAGATTATTTAACGGGTAAGAACCCTTCCCGGTATTAAACCGGTTATTAAACATAGAATAGTTTTTAGTTCTGTCATTCAATTCGTAATATGAATTGGTACTATCTGTCCAGCTAAGTGTGCCGATAGTAAGAAATTTGCAGGCAGTAGTATTATTGTTGAAATAGATTTTCTTCTTTGGACTGTTATAGATAGCCTGGGCTATAACTACTTTGCCTGTAAAGCTGTCAACTTTAATAAAAGGTTCGGGTGTTTGTCCTGAAACAGCAATCTTGGCTCCGTCAAGATAGAACTCTCCATTACCTTTTAGTGAAATAAATTGCCTGCTGTTCCCTTCGTACCAGGTATCATAAACCAATATCCGGCCGCCATTATTTACTTCATACGAATTATCATTAACAGCAGACTCGCCACCAAATATCCTGAGCAATGAATTGCTTTTATTTCCTGTGCCAATCATTTTAACAGACGTGCCTTTATAGGAGTAATTATGCTGAAAATTTTCAAACCGGAATGCTGTATTGGAAAAACCGTTTACCCATATATTTGTTTTCAGTCCATTAAACAGCATCAATTGATTTCCGTAAATTAAGTTACCAACTTTATCATTATCATTTACCAGCACTCCATCCGTTTTGGCATTACCCTGTATCCACATATTTTTTATAACACATCTGGCAGGAGAAGCAATTTTGATAACAGCATCTGCAATACTGTCAACAGGTTTTTTATAATCAATAACAGTTTGAAGACCGTCTCCGTAAAAGATTAACTGTGCACCAGGTGGAATAAACAATGGTTTGGCAAGATGATAATTGCCGTATTTAAAATGAAAAATTGTCGTTTTATTTTTTGCAGCAATCATATTAATTAGCGACTGTAATGCTTCCGTCTTTATTGTATCAGATATTTCTGTTACAGGATAATTAACCAAAGGAGCAAAAGGATATGGTTTAATTAAAGGCAGTTTGGGTTTGGCTATACCAGTCCGAGTATCCGTCTCATTGATTCTTCCTCCTCCATGCTCAATTAATTTATTTTTAGCAGTAAAGTTGTTTCCAATAAGTGTTATATCCGGAGTTGAGTTTTTAAAATAATTCACATTTTTAATAACAAAGTTCTTGCCTGAATCAGGAGTAATGAAGTTGTTATTAATCATCAGCACATTTCCCTTGGTAAATAAATCAATCATCAGTTTATTATTGTCGTTTATTATCACATTATTTTGAAGGGTAATAGGAGATGTATTACTGAATTGGGATGCTTTTAAAAAGCTATTGGAGTTATAGGAAATATTATCCCTGAAAGAAAAGTAATTGGAATTACCCAAAGCAATATCACTGTAAGCAGAACGATTAAATATACAACGATACACATGAAAATTACCTGCCCCAAAAGCGGGTAAGTTATTGGCCACTCCTACATTACAATTTTCAAAATAACAATCCCATATCCACCAGTCCAGCGCATTGGAACCTTGTAAAGAAATTGCTGTTGAACTGCAATTATAGAAACGGCAGCGGCGAATACTCATTTCAGCATCCATATTAGTACCAGATTTTATTCCCACCTGCATATTGCTAAAAATTTCATCAGCATGCTGCGAACCCGAATTAGCATATTTAATTTTTCCATCCCATTCGTGAGCATAAGCAACCAGTGCTTTGTTGTTTCCATCCCATTTTATACGGCCATATTCACTGTAAGAAACTCCGTTTAAAAAAAACATTTTTCCCCCTGTGGCTCCATCCCATTTTATAATTGCTTCCTCAGGATCTTCACCCAAAATAGCTACCCCTTTTTTGGTCTTCATCGTCAATGTAGCCGTTATGCGGTAAATTCCGCCGGGAATATACAAAACCGGAGAATGCCCAGATTCCCCTAATTCGTCCAATGCTTTTTGAATTGCCTTAGTATCATCTTGCAAGCCATTCCCAACAGCATGATAGGTTGTTTTAAGATTAGTCCAGTTGGCAAAAGGTCCATAAAATTCTTCAGCTTGTGCAAAGCACATAACAGGCAAAAGAAAAAGAAAAGCGAACCAGTAAAGGTGTTTACCAACAATTTTCATATGTACTAAAATAAATGATTCGTCTTTACTATTCATTTGGGAGCATTTTTTTAACAGTTTACTCAAAACTCCGTCAATCTCCATTTCAGATTGCCTGATTTAATAATTATACTGCACATTGCAATTAGATTTCGCTACACGGGTAAATTAAACGACCTTTACACAAACAGCGTTTCAGTTCTTTTATATGAATCAGGTTTAATATCAGCATTAGAGATTTTTTTTTGCAGACATAGGGCATGTATCTCTTTACCCACAACCTTCTTCCTGGAGTTATTATATGCCATACAGCACTCTCACAAAATTTTTCAAGGTCTTCTGTAAAGGTGTAAAAGGACTTTACTTCCTGACCTTCAACTGCAACAAATACTTT
>JBLMVP010000119.1:0-3445 GCA_050256755.1 Sphingobacteriales bacterium
CGTGTTAGACCATATTTTACAAAGCCCAATTGCTGTGCAGCTGCTTTTGAGAGGTCAATTAAACGCTTGTTTCGGGAATGTAAACGGTCATTTATTTTTACCACTACGCTTCGTTTATTTCTCAAATTAGTTACCCTTACATAAGTACCCAGTGGCAGGCTATTATGATCACCAGTCATCTTTTTCTGACTGAAAATTTCGCCATTTGCCGTTTTTCGCCCATTAAATTTATTGTTGTAAAAACTTGCAGTTCCATATTGAACACGGCTTACTGGCTTTTTTTTAGTAACCTTAATACTATTCTGCGCATTAAGAGAACTGGCAGCAACCAGGAAAAAAAGAAAAAACGAGGGGATAAAACGCATGATTTAATTTTTGTTGGCAAAATATTTTTCTCTCAGCACTTTATCTTCTCCATAAATATCGTCGTAAAATACAACTTTTCCCTTTCTACCATCACAGGTAAAATAACGTATATAAAGAGGAAGTTTGTTTTTTATCGGGAGGGTATGCTTTTCTTTTCTTAATAACCAGGCATTTAAAGAATCTGTTTTATTATCGAAATTATCCGGAGGTTTCATGGCTAAACTATCCCTGTTTAAAATAAAATAGGCCAGCTTTTGCCATTCCTGCACCCTGATGCAACCATGACTCAATGATCTTACTGTACGGCTAAAATAATACCTTTGGTTAGTATCGTGCAGGTAAACAGCGTATTTATTATTGAAATTAAATTTTAAAACTCCAAGGGCATTATCATCACCACTGCCCTGTACTATTTTATAAGGAATGCCTTTGCTGTATTTTGCCCAGTTTACAGAATAGGGATCTACTAATTCGTTCTTAGAATCCATCAGAATATATCCTTTTTTTTCAAGATAGTCGGGACTCTTTTTTAATGCAGGCAAAATTTCTTTTAAAATAATACTGTTCGGGATAGTCCACTGCGGATAGGTTATCATGTTGTAAATAGCACTGGTGAGAACCGGACTCCTGGTAGCAGGCTTCCCTACCACCACTTTTGATTCAAAAACTACGGTATCACTGTCCCATAGTTTTAAATAATAACCTGCAAGATTTACTACCACATAAGTTGGAGGCATTTGAAGAGGCAATTGTTTATACCTGTCTAAAGTAATGGCTATACGTTTAAATTTTTCCGGGTCTGTGTTATTTAACATCCTCACGAACTGAACACCAAACTTTCCATCAACAGTTAGTCCTTTTGCTTTTTGAATTTTTCGGATGGTTGATTTTAAAAGAGCGGAATCAACATTTTGTGCCGCCCATGGAATAGCTCCATATTCCTGTAATCGTTTCACCAATGATTTAATAAAAGTTAAAGAATCTTTATACGGATAAGATACCCAGGTATACTGAATATTAAGATTGGCACTATCTAAAAAACTTATAATACTGTTGCGTAGTTCTTTATATGCCGGATGCCTGGGCTCTAATGAATCCAGCACAGTCCTTACGTTTGATTTAGCTAAAGCCTCTTCAATATTCTTATAAAAAAAAGTTTCCGTTAAAATTGAATCAGGGTTAAGATAAGTACTGTCCTTCCCCATTCTTCCTATATGCAGATGGGAAGCAATACTAAAAAAAGCATCGGTAAACATTACATCTGCCTTTGACCATAAAGCAGCGTCTTTTAATGAAAGGCTATCACCAGCAATTTTTTGACGGATTGCTTTTAGATTTTTGTAATTATAGTCGGAAGGAAATAATCCATAATACCTTGATTGTTCGATAAAACTATACAGTGAATCTGCTACCGGCAGCCAGCTTTCCTGCTGACTAAAGATAGCTTTGTAATCTTTTCCTTTATAATAACTTTGAACAAGTGATGAATTAGAAAGATTAATACTATCATCCACTTTTCCATTATTCTCCAATGCAAACATCACAATATCACTGATATTGGCACTTTTTCTTGTATCCATGTTTTCTGGCTGCTCAACTATATCTTTTTCTTTTACTACTTTATTTTTACAGGAAAAGAAACAGGCAGATAGTAAAAGAAAAGTAATTGTTATTAAAGTTATGCGTTGACTCATGTAATGACGGATGATTTTAAAACGAATGTTATCTTCACAGGAAAAGGGGATGATGTTTACTAAACGGAAATTACATTATCTGGCTGTATTATCTGTTTTTGTTCAGCTATTTTTTTTATTCGCTGATTTAAGTCTTACTGCACAGGAAATTATCCCCAATAAATACGGATTAAAAGTTATTACTATAGTTGCAGATTACCAGCAAACAGTTGCAAAGGATTCCGCCAAAAAATTAATTAATCTTTCCAAAGCAGTTGCCAATATTGCACTTGAACTAAGGTATTCAACAAAAAACAACTTCACTCATAAAAAACTTTATACCCATGCAGGCACAGCTTATATGCGTTTACCTGCCGCTAATGCTTTAGTAAAAGTTCAAAAAGAATTAAATAAAAAAGGGCTGGGATTGAAAATTTGGGATGCCTATCGTCCTTATGAAGCTACTGAATTAATGTGGGAATTAGTGAAAGACGAACGTTACACTGCCAACCCTGCAAAAGGAAGCGGACACAACCGCGGCCTTGCTGTTGATCTAACTTTAATTGATTTAAAAGCCAATAAGGAATTAGATATGGGTACTGGTTTTGATAATTTTACTGATACAGCCCATTATGATTTTTCTCAATTGCCAAAAGAAGTTTTACAAAACCGTTTATTGCTGAAACAGGTAATGGAGTATTATGGTTTTAAAGCATTGGATACAGAATGGTGGCACTATTACTGGCCTAACGACAGAGATTATGAATTATTGAATCTTTCGTTTACACAACTCAAAAAATTAAAGAAATAATTTTTATAAAAATTTTTCTGTTTTTTCAATACCGGTTATATCTGAATTACTACGAATTTGTATTTGAAGATTAGTTATCCATTCTTCACAACCTTTTTGACATAAATATTCATTCACATCATCAATCACTTTCATAACATCTTTATAATTGCCTTCAATTACCGTCGCAAAAGGTCCTACCTCATTTTGGATACCTGATTGTTTAATAATAGCTATCGCTTCATCAACCCATTCATACGGATGTTTTTCTGTTCCAACCGGAAGGATTTGAATAGAGGCATTAATAATATAATTGTGCATAATTATTTCTTAAAAGAATTTTTATAACTCCAGCGTATCTTCAACTGCATCTACATTTATCGGACCAAATATATGCGGGAACTCTTCATTAACAGAAGGAGCAATTTCATATTTCAAGGGAGATTTCAATAATTCAGTATCAATCAGCAATGCAACCAGGCCATTTTGTCCATCATAATATCTTTTTAGTACACCACGCAATTGTTTTAATTCACAGCAATGAATAAACCCTTCTGTTGTTAAAGAAGCAGCTTCATAAGAGCCTTTCTTTTTTGCTTCCTGCCATTCTTTTTTG
>JBLMVP010000120.1:0-15338 GCA_050256755.1 Sphingobacteriales bacterium
ATACTGGCGTCAACAAGGTTATTATGAAACTCCAGTGTAAACCCTCCTATCAACTCATCATTCACGGCAGTTTCCAGTTCAATATTTTGCAAAGGAGTTTCCTGCTTTATTTTACCGATAATTTGTTGTTTCAACTCATCACTAACAGCAACTGCTGTAGTAATTTTTACTTTATGGATATCTTTAATTTCATTATACTGTTCAATAAATGCGGTTACAATTTCAGGCAATACACTTTCTCTTCCTTTTTGAACAAGTAAGCGGTTAAAGCCTTCGGTCATATTACTAATCTTACCGGTTGTAACGGCTTCAACAATCTGACGTTTCTTTTCTGACTGTATGATGGGGCTTTTTAATAATGCCACAAACTCCTTGCTTTGCCTGCAAACAGCATGCAGATATAGCATATCCGAGTGTACTTTATCCAGTTGATTTTGCTCAATGGCCAAATCAATCAAACTCTTTGCATATCTTCCTGCTAAACGTGGTTGCTGCATAATTTCAATTTGTCAAGGTGCTGATTTGAAAATCTGGAAATGAGATCAACTCATCTTCAAATTTCCAAATCCCCAAATCAATTTAGTTTTACTTCGCTGGTTAATTCCTTAATATATTGCTCCTGTTCTGTCTTATTACTTAACTCACGGCGCAATACTTTTTCTGAAACTTCAATAACCAAAATACCAATTTGGTTTTTTACATCTGTTATGGCAGCCATTTTTTGATTTTCGATAGATGCCATAGCATCTGCTACAATCTTTGATGCTTCCGCCTTGGCCTGCTCTTTTGCATCGCCAACAATTTTATCTTTGGTTTCTTTTGCTTCTCTCAGCATTTGTGATCTTTCTTCACGGGCTTTAGCCATCAATGCTTCATTCTCATTTTTCAATTGAGCCATCTCTGCTTTCACTCTTTCAGCAATAGCCAGGGAATCAGCAATACCTTTTTCTCTGTCGTGCAATCCTTTTAAGATAGCAGGCCATGCTTTCGTTTTTAAAATGAAAAATACAATTATGAAAGCCAGCAGTGTCCAGACAAGTAAACCTAACGAGGGACTAAGTAATTCCATAAAACTATTTTATAAAAATTGAATTAGTTTAAAATACTGCATCCTCCGCCCTGTGCTTTGGATGCAGTAAAACCTTTGGCAGGGATTATAACACCATTGCCAGGAAACCAACGATGATTGCGAACAGGGCAGCACCTTCTACAAGAGCTGCAGTCAGAATCATGTTAGCACGAATGTCGTTAGAGGCTTCCGGCTGACGGGCAATAGCTTCAACAGCGCCTTTACCAATCTGTCCGATACCAATACCAGCACCCATTGCAGCTAAACCTGCACCGATAGCACCACCACCGTTAGCAAACGGAGTTGTACTTAAGATAACATTCAGTAAATCCATACTTCTGTTTTTATATTGGTTAAAAAATAAACGTATTAATGATGCGCTGCTTCTTCATGATGCTCACCTTCAAATGCCTGGCTGATAAATACCGCCGTTAGCATCGTGAAGATGAATGCTTGTAAAAAAGCAACTAATATTTCGATAAAATATATAAAAACGGTAAAGGGGATAGAGATAACAGTAGAACCTATACCAAATCCCACTCCTAATTTTTCAGTAAATACAAATATCAGCGAAATCAAACAAATGATGATAATGTGACCCGCTACCATGTTCGCAAAAAGACGAATGATCAATGCACCGGGCTTGATTAAAATTGCACTCAAAAGCTCAACCGGTACCAGGATAAACTTCACTCCCAAAGGAACTCCCGGAGGATTGAATATATGCCCCCAGTAATGACCGTTAGAGCTGAATAATATTACTACAAATGCAATAACACCCAGCACTACGGTAAAAGCAATATTACCGGTAACATTTGCTGTGCCTGGTATTAATCCAAAAATATTATTAATAAGAATGAAGAAAAATACAGTTAAAAGAAATGGCAGGTATTTATTGGCTTTATGTCCAAGGTTTGGCACAGCAACCTCATCTCTTACAAAAGTGATAATTGGCTCAATTAAATTTTGCTTTCCTTTCGGAGCTGATGTAACTCCCAGCCCTTTCTTATATGAATTAGCAATGCTAACCATTAACCAAACCAGCAGTGCCAGAACCAATATCATTTGTACCACGTTACGGGTTAGTGAAAAATCGTAGACTTTTACATTAGGGTCAACAGGCACAATTTTACCTTCTTCCAGTTTATATCCGTCTGCTTCATGTTCCCCATGATGAAAAGCGGAGTACATGAAAACAGAAAAACCTTTTTGAGGAGAGTATAAAATAACAGGCAAAGGAATGGCAACAGCATGTTCTTTACCATCACTTCCTTTATATCCCAGGAAATGAAATTCATGAGCATCCAGGATATGTTCAAAAATTACTTTTTTGGCGTTAAAGCCTTCTTTCCCTGCCTCACCATTTTTTACCTCTTCCACCTGTCCCTGCCCTTCTTCATGCTGGGCAAAAGATGCATTAGAATAAAACAATATACTTAGGCTAAAAACCGCTACCAGTAAGGATTTGAAACGCCGGGCTAACATACCTGTTTTGAAATTTGCCGCAAAGATAAGGAGGGAGGGTTTAAAAAACCGAAAAGGATCGGCAAAAACTAAAAACAAAGTTTTCAGGCTACTTTTTGCTGTTTTTCAAACTGCATTTGATGAAGTTTATAATAATAACCCTGGTGGGCCAGTAATTCCTCATGTGTCCCCATTTCTTTTATTTCTCCTTTATCCAGCACCATTATTTTATCTGCTTTGCGTATGGTAGATAAACGATGGGCAATAACGATGGATGTTCTTCCTGCAATTAAAGTATCAATAGCTTTTTGAATGAGTTGTTCACTTTCGGTATCGATAGATGAAGTAGCTTCATCCAATATCAATATAGAGGGATTATATAATAGTGTCCTGATAAAAGATAATAACTGACGCTGACCCATGGATAATGTTGCGCCTCTTTCCATTACATTATAATCATAGCCACCGGGCAATTTCATAATAAAATCATGCATGCCGATAAGCTTCGCTGCTTCAATAACCTGTTCCCTGCTTATCTCGGGGTTACGGAGTGTTACATTATCCATTACCGAACCGGAAAATAAAAATACATCCTGCAACACTACACCTATCTTACTGCGCAGTGCATCCAACTGGTAATTTTCAATATTCACCCCATCAATCTTTATCTCTCCTTTCTGAATATGGTATAACCTGTTTAATAAACTGATGATAGAAGTTTTACCACTTCCGGTATGACCAACCAGGGCAAATGTTTCCCCGGAATGAATGCTAAAAGAAATATTTTTCAGTACATAATTTTCACCGGTATACGCAAACCAAACTTTATCAAATTCCACATTCCCTTTTATTTGTTCTGCTGGTGCAAAAGCATCTTTTGCTGATGGCGCAATAAAATCATCGTTATCCAGTACCTTAAAAACTCTTTCACTTGCCACCATACCCATTTGTAAAACATTAAACTTATCTGCAATTACCCTCAGTGGACGAAACAGCATATTTAATAAAATAATAAAAGCAACAATTTGTCCTACCAGCTCTTTACCAAGTTCCTCAGGTAAATTCAATGCCTGGTGGGCGCCAAACCAAACCAGTAAACCTAACGAAAGTGCCAGTATTATTTCAACAATCGGAAAGAAAATGGAATAAGCAAAAATGGCTTTGATATTGGCATTACGATGTTCTCTATTAATCGCTTTAAACTTTTCAAACTCCCTGTCTTCCGCAGCAAAGGCCTGAACAATCTGCATTCCTGTTATATGCTCCTGCACAAAAGCATTCAGATTAGCTACCGCATTACGTACCCGGTGAAAAGATTTATTTACACTTTCTTTAAAATAATAAGTAGCAAGGATTAATAATGGAAAAGGTATGAGGCATATTAACGTAAGCTTCCAGTTAATCCAGAACATGGAAAAAAGGATAGCAATGATAGAAAGTAAATCCGCCAGGATAGGAATTAACCCTTCAGCAAAAATATCATTAATAGTTTCTATATCATTAATAGTCCTGGTAGTTAAAGTACCGATGGGGGTTTTGTCAAACTGCGACAGGTTTAATCCGAGAATTTTATTATACACCTTTACTCTCATATCTTTTACTACAGTTTGGCCAAGCCAGGCAGTAATAAAAGTGAAATAAAATCTTAAAATGGTTTCTCCAATGATCAAGGCAATTTGCAAAAAGGTAATTTGCAGCAGGGCATCTATCCAGCTCTTTTGTATATATTCATTTACCGTTTTTTGAATTAAGACAGGACGTATAGGAGTTATTACCGCAAGAATAATAGCCAGCGAAACAGAGATATAAAATTTTGTTTTATACGGAGCAGCAAACTGAAAAACCCTTTTCAGCAAACTAAAATCAAAAATTTTTTTCTTCCCTTTCTCCACGTTCTTATAAAATATTCTGCAAATGTATGACAGCGACCATTAAAACCCCGCCATCCATCATCAGTTAACGTCTCCCATCGCTTTTTTGTAAGCTTTTAAGAAGATGGCACCAAGATTTTTATGGGGAGGCACATAATTACTGAACCTTTCTTTGCTTTCCCCGGAAGGGAATTGCGCCGATAATCCTTTCCACATATTTAACCATTCAATATTTTTACCACTTCGCATGGTTTCTGTTATTGATTTTAAAATAATATCATTCACTGCACCGGCGCCTACTTCTTTGGATGAAATGATATGTGCATCTTCACAATGTTTCAATATATCATTCATGCTTTTATAACCCCCGCAGGAGCCCAATACAATTATTTTTCCCGAAGAAGGTAACTGGTCAATAGTATATTTAACCCAGTAACTATGCCCGCGGTGAACTATAACAGTTGGATTAAGATGATTGGCTTTAAGATATTGCGCCAAATGAGCCTGTGCAGCAGAATCTTTATAGGTATCATTATCCAGCGGACGATTTATATATATCCACAACGGTTTTCCTTTTAATGATTTTATGGTTACCCATTCATCATTACCATCAATACTCCATTCCGTTTTATTGGCAAATAAATTTAAATATTTGGGGAAGAAGTTTTTCCCGTCATCATCCCCGTAAAAAAATACCTGCATTATAATTCTGCCGGCTGAATCAGATAAAGCGGCATTACTTACAGAGTAAACAGGCGGTATTCCTAATTTATCAGAAATATCAACGGTACTGTCGGAAGCAGATTTGAATATGGTTTGAATGATTGAATAAATAACCGAGCCTTTTTGGTTTTTATCTTTTTTGGCCCTGTCCAAACTTTTTTGAATCCGGTCAAGCATCAGTTGTTTAATACTTTCGTTATTGATGCCACCATAGGAGCCAGCCACATCAGCCGCATCTTCCAGTGTATTATTTCTTTCAAGGTTACTTACAAAAGCATTCATAAGCATACGGCCACTGGTGCTGTCCATTGAGGATAAGAAATTATCCAGCTGATCATACGATGCAGCCATCTTAATAAATTTTTTAAAATGATCCAGGTAAACAGACAGCAGCAGGGAATCTCCCCGGCGTACGGCCAGGCGGTCCATCATTCTTTTATAAGTATAAATAAACGTGGAAGTGTAAATGATATCGTCGCTCAGTACAATTGTATAATAAAGTTCCTGCGGGTTTAATGGTTCAATGCATTTAAATCTTACAGCATCGGGTTTTTCATGCAACTCATTCATCACATTTACAAAAGTTTCCTTTGCTTTTTTCTCCAGCATGTCCTCGAGGTAATCATAAAAAATGGGCGTCTCGTTTTTCAACATTCTTTCGGTATAACTCATTTTTGTTTTTACCAGCAGCTTATAGTACTGCACTTCATCATTCATCACAGTGTTCATGTCCTCAATCTTCAACCTGCCGTTTACCAGTTCATCAAAAAAAGGAAAAAGCCTTTGTCCCGATTTCATATCGGCCATTTTTACCAGCAGTCTTACGTTCGCATTAGAATTTTTACGAATCATAGATGCTTCCTGCGAACCGGTAGCCTGTGCAAATCGTATTACCTCAAATGGCACCCGTAAACAGGCCTGTTGAATTAAACTGTCTGCATCTGCATCATCACGATAAGGCCATAAACCGGTAATAATAGTTTCTGGGTGGGGTAATGTGTTTTTTAAGTACAATAGTTTTTTTGCTTCAGCATATCCCTTGTTATCAAAAAAAATAGTTGATAAAATGGTACCTGATTCAAAAGGCATACGATCAATTAAAGGAGCGATGCTTTCTCCCCTGATATTAGCCTCCATCATTTCCTGGAAATAACTTACTAACTGTGGAGACATGCTGGCCGGAAATTTGCCGGCCCGGTATTGCAAAGTAAAATCAAGTAACAGTTTATCGAGATAAGCGAGATATCTCACCTTATCATTATTGGTAGCAAGCAAACTGTTTAATTCAATATCTCTTTGCAGGTCATCAATCTTTCTTAAAAAAGCATCTGTTATTTGAAGGTTAATATCTTCGTTACGGGAAATGTTGACCAGGTTATCTCTTTTACCATCTAACTTATCAATTGCTTTTTGCTGTTTGTCTACTTTGTCGTGAAAGTATAAGCGTCCCGGAGGAATAATAAGTCGGGAGGTATCAAAACCACCTGCATATGCTGTGATCCCGGAAAAGAAAATAAAGAGAGTCAGTAATAATTTCCTCATAAAGTACTGCCTTACAATTATTATTTCAACAAAAATACGACCAAAGCCTGTAAACTGACCAAATAGCCCGGCCTGTTAATCCTGTAATGATTTGAACGGTTGTTGTATTCCGCAAAAGTCCGCTTAACAATTTGATAATACAACCATTTTTGGCGATCGTTAACTCAACTTTAATTTTGTCTTAACATTGCACAAATGGAAAATAAAGCCAGGAAGATTTTAGTAGCGGATGATGAACCGGATATTCTGGAGATATTAAACTACAACCTCATTAATGAAGGTTATACTGTTATTACAGCAAAAAATGGCAATGAAGCTCTCGATAAAGCCAAACAGTATAACCCTGAATTAATTATTCTTGACATTATGATGCCGGGCAAAAACGGTATTGAAGTATGCAAAATTTTAAGGGCACAGCCGGCGTTTAAAGACACACTTATTATTTTTCTTACTGCATTAAGTGATGAAGGAACACAGGTTAAAGGATTGGAAGAAGGCGCTGATGATTATGTAAACAAACCCATCAGCCCTAAGGTACTCACCAGCAGGGTTAATGCTTTATTCCGCAGAACTAAGCGTACCGGTGAAGAAAAGGTGCTGAAGATTGGTGATATGATTATTGACAGGGAACGATATGTTGTAACCTTTCATGGTAAAGAAATTATTCTTGCTAAAAAAGAATTTGAATTACTGGCTCTGTTAGCTTCAAGACCCGGCAGGGTTTTTCTGCGTAATGAAATTTTGAGCCAGGTATGGGGGCAGGAAGTTATTGTAGGCGACCGCACCATTGATGTACATATCCGCAAAATCCGCCAGAAATTAGAAAGCGATTGTATTACTACCGTAAAAGGGGTGGGATATAAATTTGAACTGTAAGCCTTCAGCTATTGCAGTATATTTATTAAAATTTGCTTTGTTTTTTATGCTGTGGCTTTCTGCCATTAGCTTTGCATCTTATGTTCAACATCAAAAATCTTTCACCTAACCAGGTAGCTGCCATTACTGCTTTGGCTATTTCAGTATTAGCCGGGTTGGCTGATTATATTTTTATACATAACTGGATTATTTCCTCCATCAGCTTTGTTGTATTATTTACCATTAGCTATTTTTTAATACGCTATTTTTTAGAACGTTTTATTTACCGTAAAATAAAACTCATTTATAAGTTTATCTATCAAACAAAAGCCAGTAAGAGAGAAGAATTTTATTATAAAAATATTTTACCCCAAAAAGGTATTGATGAAGTAAGAGAAGATGTGGAGAAATGGGCCGAACAGAGAAAGCAGGAAATTGAATTATTACAGCAAAATGAACAATTCCGCCGCGAGTTTTTACAAAACCTTTCCCATGAATTTAAAACCCCCATTTTTGCCATCCAGGGTTATGTAGATACATTATTGGGAGGTGCGTTAAATAATCCGGAGGTTAATAAAAAATTTTTGGAAAATGCTTCCCGTAATATTGACAGGCTGGTAAATTTAGTTGATGACCTGGATGAGATTTCAAAATTAGAAAGTGGGTCTCAACCGGTTCATAAAACCGAATTTATTATACAGGACTTAATCAGCGGGGTATTTGAATCCCTTTCGCTGAAAGCTGTTAAAAATAATATCCGCACCATTTTTAAGAAAGGATGTGAAGCTCCACCTGTAACAGTTTATGCCGATAAAGAAAAAATTCAGCAGGTACTGATTAACCTGGTTGATAATGCTATTAAATATGGTAAAACAGGCGGAGAAATTGAAGCCAGTATTTATAAGTTGGATGGTGAAAGAGTATTGATAGAAATAAGCGATGATGGTCATGGTATTAGTGAAGAACATTTGTCCAGGATTTTTGAACGTTTTTATAGAACAGATTTGGCAAGAAGCAGGAAAGAAGGTGGTAGCGGCTTAGGCCTTGCAATCTGCAAACATATTATTGAAGCACATGGGCACAGTATACATGTGCGCAGCAAAATTGATGTAGGTACTACTTTTGGTTTTACATTAGACGCTTCCGGTTAAATATCAACATAAATTCAAATAAAGTATAAATAAAAAACACCCCGTAAGACTACAGGGTGGGAGAATACTTGCTTAAGGTAAACTATGAACTGTCTTTGATTAATTTATTATTGAGGAAATCTTGTCCATCCTTTATACCAGTTATCATTGGCACCAACAGCTCCGCGATAAGTTACAGCAGTGAATCCTGTTAACTTAGGATCAGTATAATCAATACCTGCATTTAATACCGCTGCCCCGGCGGCAGGTGCAAAATCAGGTGCTGTATAATTAAATGGAGCGCTATATCCTGCATCACTCGTATTGGTTAAAGTTGAATTTTTAAATTCAGGAGTATTATACCAGTTAGTTAAATCAGTTATTGTCCATCCGGTAGGAGCAGAAGCGCTGGCACTGTATTTTAATGGCGTAGCAGAACCCGCTATAATATTACCTGCCCATTTTAAGGTGTTATCTGTTGTAATGTTTAAATCTGTTGGTCTTCCGGTAGAACCATCAATCAGTAAACCGGTTGGCCAACCCAATAATACAGAATTGATAACTGATTGTGATGAGTTACGGCGTATCTGCGCAGCATTTCTGAATAATGCATTACCCATATTGGTTAAATTTTCACGTGGACCAACCAATGTCATATTAGCAAATACAGCTAATGTTTTAGGGGCTAATGTTGAACCGGCTGCATCATTATCACTTTCAAAACCGTTACTGCCACTTACATCAGCAATAGCTGAATCACGGATACCAATACCAAACTGTACTTTACCGCTAAAGCCATTATCTGTATCAAATTCATCATCTAATCCTTTGTAAGCAATCAGGTGATCACAATTTACTGTACCGCCAAACCATTCAAAACTGTCATCAGCAGCATAGAGTACCTGTACATAAGAAATCTTTGTACCACGTCCAACTGCATACATGCTTAAACCATTTAATTCTTTATCTGGTAAAAAAGCATATCCTGCATATTCAATACGTACATATTGTAATGTTCCGCTGTTATCATTATCATCAGCGCCGCCAAATAAACCATAGCCATCACCATTATTAATACCACCTTCTGCCTCACCTAAACCTGCAGTACCATTAAAACTTGCATTTGTTTTAGCACGGCCTAGTAATACCACTCCTCCCCAGTCGCCCGGTTTGGCAGCACCACCTTCACTGCTGGTAAATACAATTGGTTTATCAGCCGTTCCTTTTGCTTCAATACGGCTGCCTCTTGTAATAACCAATGTACCCCTTGAAGATTTATCACCATTAATGGTTGTTCCGGCTTCAATCGTTAATACTGCACCATCAGTTACATAAACAATCCCACGAAGCGTGTATGTTTTTCCTGTTTTTAGGGTAAGATCTGTTTTAATAGTCCCGGATAAAATAGTGTTTTCTGATGTAGGCGGCGTTACCACTGTTGTTCCTCCATCCATTTCTATTTTACGGCAGGAAGTAACCACCAGCGAACCTAATAAAGCAAGTGCAATAATTCTTTTCATAAAACTGTTTTTATATTTAAAATTTTTATTCGTCTGTTTATTTAAAATTATAGGCAAATGACAAACTGATATTGGAGCCATAAACCCTTCTGATAGCAGTTACATCTCTTGTCAAAATGGGATCGCTGCTGTTCTTATCAAACTTCTTATTCCCATTAAGATCATGATAGAAATAAGCTGTTTGATTTAATAAGTCTGCAATATTCAATTTGATTTCACCTTTTTGTTTCAGAATCTTTTTGGTGATTTGTAAATCCAGTACTGACCTTGGGTTTTCCCATATTTCCGGTACCCCTACACCGGTTGCCTGGTTTATATTACCCACAAAGAGTATCCTTCTTCCAATACGATTGAATAAAAGAGTGGAGGTAATCCCTGCTTTCTCCGCATCATACTGCAGACCTATATTTACCAGGTAAGGGCTTTGACCCTGCATGGGGCGGTTAAGGTTTAATCCTTTTACCCTGTTATATATATAACTTACGTTACCATTAACAGTAAAGTTTTTTAATGCTCTGTTGAAATCAAGTTTCTTTCTGAACTCCACTTCTGCTCCATAGCTGTCAGCTTTATCTGCATTTTGGAAATTAAAGGTGTTGCTGCTTCCTGCACCCGAAACGTTGAAGTATAATTCAATCGGCTTTTTAAAATTTTTATAAAATAATCCTATTGTAAATAACTCACCCGCTCTTGGATAAAATTCATAGCGGATATCTGCATTCGTTATTTTGGTGCGTTGCAATTCTTTCTTGCCAATTACTGTGGCACCCAATTCAAAATCATAGAAAGCAAAGTCACTTAATTCACGAAACTCGGGTCTTACCACTGTTTGTGAACCAGATAAACGAAGATTGGTTCTGTTATTTAATTTGTAAGTGAGATTCACTCCTGGTAACCAGTCGCCCACCTTAGAATGCACATGTCTTGGATCAGAAGCTTTTAAACTGCCAACTATCTGATCAAAGTTTTCATAACGCACTCCCCATACTGCACGGAACTTATCAGTAAATTGATTATCCAATTGTATAAACCCCGCATTTAAAATGCTGTTGGCAAGATAACGGTACTGGGGACCTTCCAGTTCACCAAATACAATACCTCCATCCTGGCCTGTAATATTTTCCGCAGCGAATATCTGGTCCGGTGGAAGTTTAACTAACCGGCCGCTGTTATCTCTTTCAATCTGGTAATAAAAAGGACGGCTGTCAAACAAACGATCTTTTACCTGGAATAAATAACCGGCTTTAATAGTTTGTTTGTTTTCAAACAATACAAATGTTTTGCTTAAATCACCACCTGCATTATATATATAATCGTTTAGAAAACTAAAAAATCGGCTGCCTGATTTTTGTGAGTTACCTCCTGCTAATAAAGCAAGATAAGGTGAGCCTGCCTGTGTTTCATCCTGGTAATATTGTAAACGGCGCTGGTCAGGTATATATTGATCTAAAATATTGAAGCTTCCGTACCATTTAAATTTTAATCCGCTGAAAGCTAAATTATGTTCACCCAGTAACTGGGTATTGAAGAAGGTGTTTTGTTTAAACCCTAATTCGGTTGCTTTAATATTGGTACCCGTACCACCGCCTAAAATATAATCTAAACCCGTTCTGTTATTAAGGTAATCGCTGCTGTTTACGTTAATAATATTTTTGAATGAAACTTTATTATTGGCATTAAACTGTACAGTAAAATTTGCCAGTAATCCTGCCAGTACATCCTGGCTGTATTTCTCATTATGATAGGCAAAATCTTCTTTTGAGCCCCTGTCAGGAATAAATAAGTTATCATAAGGAGTAAACTTATTGGTTCTGTTATAAGTTAAGGCCAGGATGCCGCCAACTTTTTTACCAAATAGTTTTGTATTAAAGCCGCCGCTGGCCTGGAAAGAGGTATTTAAAGGTGCCCTGCCCTTATCTGCTGTCCATATATTTTTAAACTGTCTTCCTGTTTCCGCCTGTTGTAATTGATCATAAGAAGCGTATTTACTTTTTAATGGCACTGTTGCGGGTAATCCCCTGAAACCATCATCAATCCCTAACCAATCAAGCTTACCACCTTTATAAGTATAAAAATCCTTTCCTATTGTTTGTGTATTAAAGCCGGTACCTGTCTGGATGTTAAAGAAACCTCTTGCAGGAATATCTTTTGTATTTACCTGCACCAATCCACCAGCCCATTCTCCTGGTAATTCAGGGATGAATGCTTTATTCATAATGATATTATCTATCATCGCAGCAGGAAAAATATCAAAGCTGAAAGTCTTCCTGTCCGGTTCTGTACTGCTTAGCAAAATACCATTCAGCATTGCCTGGTTATAACGATCGGCTAATCCTCTTACCACTAAATATTTTCCTTCCTGCACCGATGTACCCGGCACACGTTTTAATACTTCACCGGTATTTTTATCCGGTGAGCGGCGGATAGCTTCAGCGCTAATTACCTGTGACACTACCGGTGAGGATCTTTGAAAAGAAATCAGCGAATTAGTGGTTTCTTTTCTTGCGGTTGATTTTACCACTACATCTGTCTCCGTTTTTGAAGCTGACTCCATGGTTATATCCAGGTAAGTAAGTTTATTAGCAACGGCCTCTACTTCAGATAATTCCTTTGTTTTATAGCCTACGGAACTAAGTTTGAGGGTATATTTTTTACCAACAGTTAAGGTAAGTACAAAACGCCCTTCCACGTCAGAGGCAATACCTGATTTAGAACCGTCTACAGTTATTGAAACACCAATAACGGGGGTACCAGATTTATTATCTGTTACCTTACCTTCAATTTTTGCAGTTTGTGAGAAGACCAGTAACGAAAGGAATAGTAAAAAATTCAGTGCAAGTATCCTTTTCATCATACGGTTAATTTTGATGCAAAGGAACTATGTTAATGTTATGGCAGTCTTACCACAGTATAAAGGAATTGTTTTCTTAATGTTAAGTCAATGTTATGAGAGCGACTGTTTGAGTAGGGATTACTGTATAATTTTATTTTCCAAATACATAATGAAACGTAACACGGTAAACCAAATCATAATCACCTGCCAGCCTGCCGGTGACATTCTCCATCCTGGATGCATAATGATTGTACCAAACATTAGGAATAAAGTGAACATTTTTTGCCGGCATATAATCAAGCCCGGCAGTTATAAACTGTTGCGTATATGTTTCATCACCGGTGGCGGTATTGCCTGTAAAAGAATTATCATTATAGTTGCTGGTATTTTCGATGTATTTTTTATAGGTGAAATTATGGGTTTTACTAAATGGTTTGTATTCATCAAAACGTGCAAAATACCTCAACTTGCTTTTTATAATATCTCCGTGAACATACAATGAGAGACCGCTGGCATTTGAATTTAAAGTATCAATGCCCCCGGCAATCCTTTCTGCGAAGAGATCGTTCTTAAGATGATTTACAAAAAATTCAGCGCCTGCTGTAAAACCCGTACCCGGATCTATTCCTTTTACAGGCGTTGCAGCACTGTTATATGCAATATAACCTTTGATCATTTGACGGGAATGATGCCATAACGGGTTCCAATTAATTCGTTCATAATCGCCGTATAGATCAACTACTATTTTCTTCTTAAAAAAGTAGGCATAAACATCACCGTAAAACCATTTGTAATTGTCTCCTTCCGGCCTTGCACTGCTTCCATTACCTATCATAACATTATACCCATAATTTCTTTTGGCGGGATCAAATACCCCCTGTAATGCTGCTCCTAAATCATAAGAGGGGGTACGGCGTATATCAATTATAGTCCTTTCAACCGACCTGTAATTCCAAACTCTTTCTGCAATCATGGAAAAACCGGGTGTAGACACCTGCCCTACTGCCAGGTCAGTACCTTTCCATATATTTTTCCAGCGAAGATTGACCAACTTTACAAAAAAGGCTAGCTTATTATTTGATAAGAGATCCCCGCTCGCTGCAGAAGAAGAAGGAGGGGTTCCTGCTGGCTGATTATCTTCCGCAGCCAGCAAAAGTTCAGCAGAAAACTTTTTTGAAATATTATAATCATATCCCAAGTAAACTCTTCGAATTTGAAAAGCTGTTCTTGATGGTGGTATACCGGTATACTGGTTGGCGTTTCCCCTGCTGAATGAATCGCTATGATTCTTGTAATAAGAATCTCCAAATACATAACCCCATATCCTTCCTGAATTAGGCGTACCTGTTTTATACAAAGAATCGGAATTAAATATAAATTGGGCCCTCCCTGTAAATGAGGTAAGCACAAATGCAACAGCCAGCAAGGCATTGCAAAATTGATTGTTCATAATTTTTCTTAAGCGTTGCAAAGGAATAACAAATATTTATTACCCCTGTGTTAAGAAATTATTACCAATTTAAAATTGAGTAAATCAAAAGCCGGAATGCCTAAACTTTGCCCAAATTTTAAATTATGATTGCCAGTAGTTTTTTAAGGATCTTCTTACCCAAAGACAAAGTCTTTTACCAGCTATTTGAAGATGTTGCTTCCACACTTGTAAAAATGGGTGAAAAATTAAAAGAAGTAGTGAACGAACCGGATTTTGATACAAGGGCAAAATTGATACAGGAAGTTGAAGACATGGAGCATGTAAATGATGACTTTACCCATAAAATTTTTACTGAGCTCGGCAAAAATTTTATCACCCCGTTTGACAGGGAAGATATTCATTACCTGGCTACCTCATTAGATGATATTGCCGATTATATTTATGCATCGGCTAAAAAGATAAACTTTTACAGGGTTAATCCCAACGAAATTGGCATTCAGAAAATGGCCGATCTTATAGCCAACGGTTGCGTACAGGTACACCGTGCAGTGGTGGAATTACGCAACATGAAAAATATGCGCCAGATAACGGACGCATTAGTTGCCATCAACAGTATAGAAAACCAGGGTGATGACATTTTTGATATGAGCATTGAAAAACTTTTTGCAACCCAACCTGATGCAAAAGAGGTAATTAAAAAAAGAGAAATTTACCAGGTAATGGAAATTGTTACCGATAAGTGTGAAGACGCCGCCAATGTTATTGAATCCATTATTGTAAAATATGCTTAAAACAATTTGAAAATTTTTAAAATCTTCATTTGAAAACAAGCACTGAAAAATGCCATTTTCAATTCTTCCAATTATCTAATTTTCAAATTTAAAAAATGAGTTTCATCG
>JBLMVP010000121.1:0-3642 GCA_050256755.1 Sphingobacteriales bacterium
GGATTGTCAAGATTTTCAGGGTCAATTGGACTTACAGTATTGAGCTTAGATTTTGACATTTTCTCAACTTCACTGACTGTAAGAAAATTCCCACCATCCTCTTTCGAATTATGCGAATAATCATACCATTCGCCATCTATGAAATAACCTTCTTTCGTATAGAATATTGAATCCTTATCAATCAAAGCTTCCAAATAATATGAATCCAAATCCAGTTTATTTGAGTCAACATAACTTATTGGGACATGAATTTTTGAAAGTTGATCAAAGTTTTGCAAAACCATATCCGCCGAGATGTAATGGCTTAATTGTCGATAGCCAAATGATTTTGGTTGAGTTGAATGATAAATCGTTTGATTTGATTTTGTAATTGTTCTGTATGCTAATTGTGACACGCCCTGAATCATCCCCTGGTTCACTAATTTCTTATACGGCTCATCATGACCAATAAAACCTAAATCATACAAAGCTTTTGTCCACATACGGCTGTACAATAAATGTCCTACCGCATGTTCTGTTCCACCAATGTATAGGTCAACCTGTCCCCAGTAATCACTTACTTTACGGTCGCAAAAGGTTTTATCATTATGAGGATCCATATACCGTAAGAAATACCAGCTGCTGCCAGCATAGCCGGGCATGGTATTGGTCTCTAAAGCCCCCTCTAAATCTCCCCCTGCGGAGGAGACTTTTTTAGCATTCACCCATTCAGGAATATTGGCTAATGGCCCCTCACCTTCCGGACCGGGAGAATAAGAATCTACTTCCGGTAACAATAAAGGCAATTCTTTTTCATCCAATGTATAAGCTGTTCCATTCTTCCATACAATTGGAAACGGTTCGCCCCAGTAACGTTGCCTGCTAAAGGCAGCATCCCGCATTTTATAATTCACTTTCTTCTTGCCTATTCCCAACTCTTCAATTTTATTATTCACCACTTCAATCGCATCCTTCATCACCAGTCCATTTAAGAAACCGCTGTTTTCCAGCACAGCATCTTTAGTTGAATTGGCTGCTTCGCCATTGTAATGTTCACCAATGATATTCGTGATGGGAATATTAAAATGTTTAGCAAACTTAAAATCTCTTTCATCACCACAAGGTACCGCCATAATTGCTCCGGTACCATACCCTGCCAATACATATTCACTTATCCAGATAGGAATTTCTCTTCCATCAAAAGGATTGATGGCATAAGCACCTGTAAAACAACCAGTGATTTTTTTCTCCGCCATTCGTTCTCTTTCGCTGCGGCTTTTTACATAAGCCACATATTCATCCACAGCAGCAATTTGTTCCCCGGATTTTATTTTATCTACTAATTCATGTTCCGGTGCCACCACCATAAAGTCAACACCAAAGATGGTATCGGGGCGAGTTGTGTAAACACGAAGTTTCAAAGCCCCCTCTAAATCTCCCCCTGCAGGGGAGACTTGTTTAGCTGAAGGAAGACTGTTTAACTTTTGCTTTATACGCTCAACTATTAAATCAATATTGTTCCTTATTTCTTCGTTTGTAAATCTTATTTCTGTAAACCCTCTTTCATTTAACCAGGCTGTTCTTGCTTTATCATATTCTTTTTGCTCCGGTTCGTTATGATAACCACCATCCACTTCAATGGTAAGCATCCTGTCAATGCAAGCAAAATCTACAATATAAGAACCAATAATATGCTGGCGGCGAAAATGAAATCCTGTTTTATCACTACGTAACTTTTGCCAAAGCAAATCTTCCTCGTGAGTTGGGTTCTTTCTTTTTTCTTCTGCCAGTTGTTTGGTTATATCATACAATGAGGGATCTGCTGTATAGTGAAGCGGCTCTGTATGCTGGCTCTCCTTCCCCATAGGGGAAGGCCGGGATGGGGCTTTTATAGCAAAATCAACTTCTGCTCCAAATGATTTCCCAATCCAGTTACCCTGCATTTCCTTCATCGCATCGCTGAACTCAACTCTTTCCAAACCTTCCAGTAAACGGTCTGCATATTCTGTAATACGCAAATACCATTGACGTAATTTTTTCTTTACTACTGGGTGACCACCACGTTCACTCACACGATTTACTACTTCATCATTCGCCAGTACCGGTCCCAAAGCTTCACACCAGTTTACTTCCCCATAACCGCAATAAGCCAGGCGGTAGTCCATTAAGATACTTTGCTTTGTTGCATCGTCAAAACTCTTCCATTCAGCTGCAGTAAATACTCTGGCCGTTGACCGTTGTTCGTTGACCGAACCATTGGCTTCAAACTCTTTTATTAATTCACTGATGGCCTCTGCTTTTTGTTTGCTGCGGTTATAATAACTGTTGAAGAGTTGTAAAAAGATCCATTGAGTCCATTTGTAATAAGATGGATCGCAGGTGCGTACTTCACGATCCCAATCAAAACAAAAACCAATATTATCTAACTGCTTCCGGAAATTATTTATGTTATTCCCGGTTGATACAGCCGGGTGTATTCCATGTTCAATAGCATATTGCTCAGCCGGCAAACCAAAGGCATCATAACCCATCGGGTGAAGCACATTAAACCCTTTCAGTCTTTTGTAACGGGCATAAATATCACTCGCAATATATCCCAGTGGATGCCCCACATGCAAACCCGCCCCGCTTGGGTAAGGAAACATATCTAAAACATAATACTTAGGCTTAGTGGAATCATTTGGCACTTTATATACCTTATTTACTTTCCACCACTCCTGCCATTTCTTTTCAATATCTCTGAACTTGTACTCCATACCCTAAATCCCCGGAGGGACTTTTATTTTGTTTTATTATATCAGCTAATGAATGCTATTAAACTTTTGTTGTTTAGCACCCTTTTACAACAACAATTCTATTCATCCATAAAAAGATGCGTAAAGAATAGGACGTAAAAGTGAGTGACACAACCACCGCTGCACAGAAATGTGAAAGAAGACTTAAAAAAATCTTTCTTTACTTCATATTCGCCCGCAGCAAAAATAATCCTGTTATTCAATCGTTAGATGGGGCACAAAAATAAGGAAACGAGCCGTAAATCCTTTATTTTTGCCCGCATCCAAACCATTTTACTAAACCCTGCAGAAGGAACGAAAAACGCATGACACAATTCGGAAAATCATCAAACCAAAGAGGAAAACCGTCCTACTTTATGGCTATACTGGGAGTAACCATTGTATTGCTCTTTGTGGGCATCTTTGGCTGGCTCATCCTTAATGCCAGCAAGTACACCGAAAAATTAAAAGAAAATGTGGAAGTACAGGTATACCTGAGGAGTAATGTAAAAGAAGTTGAAATTGATTCGCTTAAAAATTATATAGCTTCCCGGCCTTATACTATTGCCGTTGAATACCTGGATAAAGAAGCAGCCAGGAAAAAATGGAATGCAAGTGGCGAAGAAAATTTTTCTCCCATTTTGGGTGAGGAAAACCCTTTACCGCCTTCCATCAACTTTAATTTAAAAAGCCAGTATGTAGTTAAAGATTCGCTGGAAAAAATTAAAGCCGATATTCTGCAAAGAGAAGTAGTGGTACAAAGTGTAAACTATCCTGTTCAACTGGTGGAGAAGATGGGACCGGTATTAAAATGGATACTGGGGGTACTGATAATTATTTCAGTAGTATTTCTTGTTTCCTCTATCGTACTTATTGATAATACCATTAA
>JBLMVP010000122.1:0-2849 GCA_050256755.1 Sphingobacteriales bacterium
TATAGATATTTACAGTAGTAAGTTCAGGACGATTGATTGTACCGGGGCTATCAAATAACCCCATTCTTATACAAGCAGAGCCACTGGTTTGGTCCATTGAACTTTGGAGATTAATTAAGTAGATAAAGGTCATTGTGAAAAGGATAAGGTATCTAAATTTATAAAATTTAACGGGCAAAAAAAATAGGTAAAGTCCTTGCAGGTGCCGGGCATTACTGCTTTTTTGCGTTATTGGTTACCAACTTATAGTTAGTATACAGCGACCCGTTAGCACGTATTGTATTATAATTCCCTTAGGTTTATTATAGATTAATGGTAAAGGCCATGCCACCCCGGCGGGAGGGCCTTTTTTATTTATAAGTAATTACTCATATAAAAAAATGGGTGAAAAGACGGGTTAAAAATGGGTGAAAAGACGGGTTAAATATGGGTGAAAAGACGGTTTGTCAATGGATGAAAAAACTATTTGGAAAATTGGCTGATTATATTAATTTTAAGGTATAGCAATCAATCTTAATTAAGAAAGCTGGTTGTAATCGTAGACTACCACTTATTTTTAGAACTTTTTACCTGCCTGTTATTCCATAGCCCCTGTAAAATGATGTGCCCTTTAATGAGGGAGCAATACTGAATTATTGCAGTTTATCTTATGTGAAAAGAATAACGGAGTATGCCGAAAATCCGCTTAAAGAGTAGGCAATAATCAAAACTTCTTTTAATCATCACAGTATTAAAACTGGAATTGTAATGGAAGAAAGCCCTTATCAAACAAACCTTAATCCCAAGCTGCTTACTGTATTGATTAAATTCAACCTGCAAGCTTTAAACAAAGAAAACCAGGATGAACTGGGACCCCAGATTTTGGATTTGTTTTCCCAACTATCATCCCAGGTAAAAGATTACGAATCAATAGCTCCCCTTCATAAGGAGGTTTTGACAAAAATTTATGGCAAAACTTATTATTCAAATAAGGGAGAAGCCAGGGTAAGAAGAAGCTCAAAAAAATAATTTTTTAAACAGATGAGGGGTGTTGTGTGATGGTTTAAATGGTTAAGAGATTTCTCCCTGCGTTTGAAATGGCGTTCTTTTCGTCATTTGGAAGGAAAAGAAAGCATTGTTTGTTGGCTACTACTGATAAATCTCTCCACGGCTAAGGCTGTATTGAAAATGGCCAAATCTTCCCGGGAAATCAATTTAACTTTTGCTGCGTTTGGTAGTTAATCTTAAAATTTTTGTACAGGCCATAAGTACCCGCCCTTATAGTGCCCGAAATTTTTATAGCCGCTTCTTTATTGAATAAAAAACTAAAAGCATTTGACAAAAGGGAGTTGGTTTTAATTTTAGCAGATACGGGCAATACAAACTCACTCAATTTTGGGGCTTTAATATTTGTGTCCAAACTGGTATGCCCAACAAGGGAATCGTTAATGTAAATGTCCAGCTCCGTGCTTTTAACCAGGAAATCGGCATTATTAGGGTTTAAGCAAATAACGTCCATTTTGACAGTTGACTCTTCCATTTCAATTTTCCCCAACTTAAAATTTTTGATTCCCCTGTACTCCGGTTCCTTAATGGAGTAACATCCGGAAAGGAGGAATAAAGTGCTTATAAAAACGAATGGTGCAAAATATTTTGTCAGCATATTAAATGGCGGGTTAGGAGCAATGTTAGAATTATTTTTTGTGGCGGCGGAAAAATTCAGGAATATTAACTAAAAATTGCAGCTAATAATTTTAGGATAGGAGATGATAATTAAAGGTGGAATACTTAAAACTTGAGACTAACCATGTTAGTTTTTTATAATTTAGTAATTTATTGTTATACAGCTTATAGTATAGGTTATTGTAAATTTATAAGTTAAATATTTTGGCCAATTTTTACTTTATTGGTGGCTAATTAAATGAATTATAACAGGATTTATTATGCAAAGAAAAAAAATAGTTTTAGTTGTTGAATGTCAATACTTACCACCAGTTTCATTATTTAAAAGTTTAGGTAATGTTTCGGATGTTAAAATTGAGCAATATGAGTATTACCAGAAATTCAGTTTCAGGAACCGATGCTTGTTAGCAGGGCCAAATGGCATCCTCTCCCTCTCTGTTCCCCTGGAAGATGGACGTGACCAGAAGCGCTTAATTCGTGATGTAAAGATTAGTTATGCCGAAAACTGGCAACTGAGACACTGGCGTTCTATACACGATGCTTACCGCAAGTCTCCATTCTTTGAGGAATATATGGATGACATAAAGTCCTTTTTTGAAACCAAACCAGCTTTTCTTTTTGACTGGAACTTGATGTGGTTGGAATGGTTGGTGAAACAATCGGGATTAAAAGTAAATATGGATTTCACAAAGGAATATGTAAAAGAATATCCTGAGGGATATATTGATTTAAGAAGCAAAATCACTCCCAAAAATTATTTGGAGCAGTCAAGTGGATCGCCGGAATATGTGCAGGTGTTTAGTGAACGCAGGGGATTTCAACCTAACCTTTCTTTTTTAGATATGCTTTTATGTGAAGGTCCCGTGGCCGGTTATCGTTTATGGACTTGACAGGTATTGATTTACCGCCGGAAAGTTTGTTATATGGAGATAGCGTAAATACCAAATAGGAGATGGATGAATTGTTTAAAGAAACAGAACTAATTTAACTGGAAATCAGCCACAAGACCAACTGAAAAAGGCCGGGCAAACTTTACCAGGCTATTTTAGATTGGAGGAAATATAAGAATGAAAGAAGGTTTTGCTGCTATGACCAGGTTTTAATGTTTCCAGCACCTTTAATGTAAGTTATTCCTGCGAAGTAAATAATTCCCGTTATTGGTTAAAAAGCCAGCAAAGAGGCAGCCA
>JBLMVP010000123.1:0-11323 GCA_050256755.1 Sphingobacteriales bacterium
GCATGCTGTATACTAATGAATTAATAACAGTGCCGCTTGCGTTTGTCTGGGTAATATAACTCCAGGGAACTAAAACCTCAAGGCTTTGACCATCAACAGATCCATAACCATTATTACCAATCGTCGTCCTTGGCGTATTACCAAGAGTTCCGGGTAAAGTATATCCATCAGTAGTACCATTATGTGAAATGGAATCGCCGGCTGCGTTAGCAGGATTATAGTTATAAATTGATACTGCACCTTTTCTGTTGGCACCATTCCAGCTTATATCAACTACTGGTTCATTCTTATCCATTTTAGCATTATTATTAATGTCCAGGTAAATTAAAAAATCAAGAGTATTATTATTACTGGCAGCCCTGCTGAAATACATGTATAATCCGGCTGAACCTTGTGTCATGATATATCGTAACATGTCACGGCCCGGATCAGTTATAGTGGCCGAATCCCTGTCGGGAGTACCATCCCAGGTGTTGTTATCAGGATCATTAACATAAGTAGTCCAGTCACTCATGTTGCCGTCAATAACAATACTGTTAGTGGAGGTGATGGCACCATTTCCTCCTGAAGATCCGCATTGAGCGAAACTTTTTCTGCTGAAGAAAATAGCAACTACGAGGATGAAATAAACAATGTAAAACTTACGTTGCGTAAAATTCGTTTTCATATCGGGTAATTTTTGTTGGTGATGAAAAACGATTTACACAGGAATGGGATGTCAGGCTTTTGGCCCCGGACATTTCTACAGGATGTTGGGTACTAAGTTTTTCTAACTAGGAAATTAATAGAGGAATTTTCGAAGGATTGGAAGGAAAAAATTCTTACAGGTAAATAGAAAACGTTTACTCTTTTAGAGTAGCTTTTGAAACCGGCTTATAAAATGGGATTGATTAACAAAGAGGAGAAAGTCCTGATGTTAGTTCTCATTAAATAGGTACGAAATCAAATGCAGAACAAAACTATATCGCAGTTTTTGATTATGCAAGCTTTTATGAAAAAAAATTTTAGAAAAAGTTTTTATATGCTGATTATCAGCTGAAAACTCTGGTAAGTTTTTTTATAGTTAGATAGTTTGATTGTTGGTTTTTAATCGGAAAAACATCCTGTAACAATCAAACAATCTAATTACATATTTTCTAAACTTTCACTTTTTTCCATTTACCACGCCTGAAAATAATTACCGCAACAATTGCCAGCACAGCTTCCGCCGCACCAATGGAAACATACACTCCTGTTGGCCCCCATTTCCACAGTTTTGCCAGTAAATAAGCCAATGGTATCTGTAACCCCCAAAAAACAAAAAGATTTAATATAGTTGGTGTGAGTGTATCTCCTGCCCCATTGAATGCTTGTGATATTACCATACCATAAGCAAAAAATAAATACCCTATGGATAATATATAGAGACATTGCTTCCCAGTAGCAACAACCAGTTCATCCTGTGTAAAAAACCGCATCAGGTTTTCTCCAAAAAGGAAAAATATTATTCCCACTAATAAAAAAAAACAGGCCGTAATAAATGCCGTACGCCAAACAGATTTTTCTGCTCTTTCCGGCATACCTGCTCCAAGGTTTTGTCCAACTAATGTTGCTGCTGCATTGGCCATGCCCCAGGCAGGTAATATGGTAAATATGCAAATCCTTATAGCAGTACCATATCCATCAACTATTTTACTGTCACCTGATTCAGCAATAATTTTATTCAGAAAAATCCAGCTGCAGGAACCAATCATAAACTGCCCCATCCCCCCTGCTGATATTTTAAACAATTGACGTATCAACTGCCAGTTAGCAACAAAATACTTTTTATATATCCTGATTAACCCATCACCTTTTGATAAATGATATAGTTGATATATAACTCCAACTCCTCTTCCAACACTTGTTGCAACTGCAGCACCGTTAACTCCTAATTTGGGGAAAGGACCAATACCCAATATAAAAAGAGGATCCAATATAATATTAATGATATTGGCTAACCATAATGCCCTCATGGCTACAGCAGCATCCCCTGCCCCGCGGAAAACGCCATTGTTGACAAATAATAAAACAATTACAAAATTAGTTCCCAGCATAATTTGGGGAAAATGATAACCCGTTTCAATTGCCTGTGTTTGTGCCCCCATAAAAGAAAGTAATTCCTTAGGGAAGGATAACCCGATAATGCTGATCACTAATGAAAAAACAACACATACCATGATGGCTTGTGCGGCAATTTCACCGGCAGCTTTAAAATTCTTTTCACCTGCCCGGCGGGCCACCATGGCCGTTACTCCCATTGCCAGCCCCCATGCAACAGAATACATAATGGTTAAAATGGATTCAGTTAGTATTACAGTTGCAACAGCATGCTCTCCTACTTTATTTACAAAATAAATATCTACAACTGCAAATAAAGATTCCAGTGCCATCTCCATCACCATAGGAACTGCTAATAAAAATATGGCCCGGTCTATACTGCCGGTCGTAAAGTCTTTTATATCGCCTTTTACCGCCTGGCGGAAAAGTCCAAACAGGTTTATTTTATTCGTTTGATTAGTCAAATTCGACATGTGATAAAATTAAATGATAATAAATGAAATGAATCCCTTCCAACTGAAATCTCAGCTTCGGTAAAATATTACTTAAGGAATGCGGGAATAGAAATAGCAAAGCCATCCGGCCTTTGCAAAAATCTCCTTAAGCTTAATTAGAATTTCATATGCGATAAATAAGAGAATGCAAAATAAGGAAAATGTGATTGAATTTTATCAGATTCATTACATGGATAGCAATATTTTTATGAATTGCTATATATTTGCAGGCTCAAAAGGTCCCGTAGCTCAGTTGGATAGAGCAACAGCCTTCTAAGCTGTGGGCCACACGTTCGAATCGTGTCGGGATCACAAAGCCGGATTAAGTCCGGCTTTCGTAGTTTTATACAAAGTAACCGTATGGATGTTAAGATGGAAAATAGCTGGAAAGAAGTACTGAAGAATGAATTTACCAAACCCTATTTTCAGCAAATAGTTACTTTTCTTAAAACAGAACGTATGGCAGGTAAAACAATTTACCCGCCGGGCAGTATGATTTTTAATGCATTTAACCACACACCATTTGATAAAGTTAAAGTGGTAATTCTTGGCCAGGATCCCTATCATGGGGCCGGTCAGGCTCATGGCTTATGTTTTTCCGTTCAGGATGGGGTGGCCCCGCCACCATCATTAATTAATATTTATAAAGAAATACAAACAGATATCGGCGTTGGTATGAATGCCAAAAATGGCAATCTTACTAAATGGGCTGACCAGGGAGTTTTTCTGCTCAACGCCTCCTTAACGGTTAGAGCAAACGAACCAATGAGCCATTCAAAAATTGGCTGGGCTGAATTTACAGATGCGGTTATTAAAAAAATATCAGACGAAAAAAAAGGAGTGGTGTTTTTATTGTGGGGAAAATTTGCCCAGGAAAAACAGGTACTGATTGATGAGACCAAACACCATGTATTAAAAGCAGCTCACCCCTCTCCTTTTTCTGCCGATAAAGGTTTTTTTGGCTGCAGGCATTTTTCCAAAACAAACGGGTACTTAGTAAAAGAAGGATTGTCACCCATTGACTGGAAGCTTTAATTTGCATACATGAAATTTGTAAAAGATATTTTAGCAAGAATGATTGCAGTGTGGGCAATCATAACTTTTATAATTACTTTCCTGGTTATTCTTATCCCTTCACTGCTAACATCTCTTATACCCGATCCCAAAGGAATGCTTTGGTTTAACTGGCTCTCACGCCTTTGGATGAATGTATGGTTGTCATTAATAGGCTTTACGGTACAAATTAAAGGAAGAGAAAATTTTGCTGTCGGGGAAAATTACATTGTAACCTGTAATCATAATGCATTGCTGGATGTTCCATTATCTGCACCTTATACACCCGGACCCAATAAAACAATTGCTAAAGATAGTTTTGCCAAAATACCTTTATTTGGATGGTATTACACCAGGGGTTCTGTTCTCGTAAACAGAAAGGATGCGGCAAGCCGTAAAAAAAGTTTTGATTTAATGAAGAATGCATTAGCCAAAGGATTTAACATGTGTATTTACCCTGAAGGTTCCCGTAACCGAACGGATAAACCTTTAAATAATTTTCACGATGGTGCTTTTCGGCTGGCTGTCGATACTAAGAAATCAATTATCCCTGCCTTAATATTTGGAACAAAAAAAGCCATGCCTATTAATAAATTCTTTTATTTATGGCCGCAAAAGTTAAAAATGCATTTTCTGCCACCTGTTGAATCAGTTAATATATCTGCAACTGAACTAAAAGAAAAAGTGTATAAAATCATGTGTGATTATTATACTGAGCATGATAAAAAATAATCAGCTGTTAAAAATTATAAAAATAACGGGAACGGTTTATTCTTAAATCCCGGAGAATACCGGATTTAGGATTGATAGTAATACTAAAAGAACGGTAATAACCAACCGGTGTTACATTAATTGAAAGCTGCCAGCAATGCATCTCCCTTGATATAAATGCTGTGAGGTACTGAATCTTTTTTGAATCCACATCAAATACCCCATTTGTTCCAAGCTTCCATTTTGGAGTTAAATTAAAATCGCCATTAAATGAAATAGATTGATTTAACCGCGTATCATAACCTGAATAATCAGATTTTATTTGACGGGAAAGATTTAACGAATAAGAAAGATTTAATGACCACGGAATATTAAAATCAGCAAACTCAGCCGGATTCTGTCTCACTACTTCCAGTTCCCTGTACTCTTCCTCAAGTGATTGATTGTTGCGGCTTTCATTAAACTTCTTTTCAGCTTCTTTAGATGCTTTATCCTTACTTTGATCTTTTGCCTTTGATTTAAATGTAGTTGAAAGGGCAATATTACCACTTACAAACCGGCCAAGAGATGGCTTGTCCTGCCAGACAAAACGATTAATACGCCTGCCGGTTTTCAAATCCTCCTGGTAAGGATCAACTGTAGCCCCTGCTGTAATATTTATTTTTTCAAACAAATTACTTCTTGCATAAAGTGAAAAAGGAGATAACTGAAAAGAGTCAGCTATCAGGTTATAACCGGTTGAAATACCAAAACCATCAATTAAACTAATTTTCTTTACTGCATTTTCACCTGTGTCTTTTTTGTTCTTCACCTTCATCTCCAGGTTATTGTCAATAGAAAAGTTAATACCTCCAAATCTCCCTTCTCCATACGCCCCGTAAATACTGCCATCGTATTTGGAAAAGCGGACCGTTCTTCCCCCGGTATCTACCTGGGCCTCATACCAGTCTTTTGCAGCCAGGTCAGGTTTATAACTCAACCCAACAGTTGGCCGTATAACGTGCCTTATCGCCTGAACTCTTGAATTTTTACTAAACAACAGTTTACCAAACAGGGCCGTACTGGCATTAATACCAAAACTTACCTGCTCGCCTGTGTAAAATCCTTTATGAATTATCGTGTCAACACTTTTTGTGGAAGCGTTCCACTGCCGGATGAATTGCTGGGCATACCATTTTTGTTCAAAATTAATTGAAGGGGAAACCTGTATTGGCCCCAATGCCGGTAATGAAAGCTGAATAGGGAATTGATGCGAAGCTCCCCATTGAAAAGTATCTATTAACTGGTGCAAACTAAATGCTGTATCATAAAAATTAATCATTGATCTAAAACTTCCGTTATAACCTATCCCAAGGTTCTGGTACCATTTTTTTGTTCCCGCATATTCCTTATTCTGGAATGGGTAAATAGTACTAACGGTGAATCCTACATCAGGTAGTGAAAGACTAACCACGTTCGTATTGGTATTTTGGCTGTGATTAGCTGACACTGTCAGGTAATATGGTTTTCCTTCCCATCTTTTTGAATAAGAAATAGAAGAGTTTAATGAGTTATTAAAATTCTGAAATGGATTATTAGCTACATACCGGTTGTATTTACTCGTTGCATAATTTACATTGGCACTAAAGGATGTTCCCGGTCTTGCTTTACTGTCTACATTATGAAACCAGGTAAAACTGAAGTTTTTTGTATTGGTATAATCCGGATCTCCTTTAAAAGCAATCTTGGTATTAACTATATTAAAACTTAAAGAACCATTATAACGGTAACGTTTCCGGTAGGAAGGGGTTATATTTAGCTGCCACCCGCCATACGAATAAATATTGCTCCGCACTGTTACATCCACATAATCGTTGAGCACTTTATAGTAACCAAGCCCTTCAAGCCCCAAACCAAATTGTTCATTAACGGTAAATTGCGGCGGAAGCAATCCGCTATGTCTTCCCTGGGATAATGGATAAATGCCCCAGGGCAAACCTATTGGCAAAGGCACTCCTTCAAACTCAGGTCTGGTAAAACCACTCACCGCTAATTTTTTAGAAATAAATTTTACCTTTTTCGCACGGAAGGCAAAGTGAGGATTATCATAATTACAGGTGGTAAACACATTGTTCTGACCATAGAAAATATCCTGCGTTATTTTTTTTGATTTTTCAATGTGTACAAACATTTCACCCTGCTGGGTAAATGAGCCTTTAGAAACTCCCTTTTGCGTTTTGGAATTATAAACAAGGCTGTCGCTAATCATTGTATTGTCTCCCTGTTTAAATACAGGTCTCCCAATTTTCTTCCCTGCTGTATCTTTTATATAAGTGGCTACCAGTATTTGCGACTGCTGATCCAGTTCTGCTTTACCTGCTTTTAAATCGATATCCTTGTATTTAATATTGGCTTCATTATAGAGATATAATTTTTTATTGGGGATATCCAGCACCATAGAGTCGGTAGCTGAATATTCAATTGGCGCATCCAGACTGTCTTTGGAAAGCTTTAAATCAAAAGTATCCTTTACCTGCACTTTTACAGAACTATCTTTATTAAGAGGTGGCAGAGAATCTTTTCTTGGTAATGAGTCTTTCTTCAGCAACCTGTTACCGGAAGCTGGTAATGTATCAATTTGTGTTAATGACTTGTAAAAGTTATTGCAGGAGGCTGCTGATCTTGCTTCCTGATGTATCATAATCAAAATGATTACACAGTAAATTCTGGTAAAAACATATTTATAAGTAAATTTGCCTAAATACAACATAAGCTATGGTGGCAAAAATAAGTGATTACCACTTAACGTTATGTGAAGATTAAAGCTTACTAACCCAAAATGTTTTTGTTTGATGATGAGACGTATTTTTTTGATTATACCACTGGCCATATTTCTTGGCTCAGTTTTTACATCTTTTCGTTATTCACCCGATTCATATAACAAACCTTTAAAAGCAAAACAGGTAAAAACAATTATTGTTGATGCCGGCCATGGACATGGACGTCATGGAGGCGATGGGCCCGATGGTGCACCTGGATCTTATTCCGTTGAAGATGATATTACATTAGGAGTAGCAAAAAAATTAGTTGCAGAATTACAACTGCAGTTGCCTGATGTTAAAATCCTGGAAACAAGACCAACGGATGAATATGTAAGTTTGAAAGACAGGGCAAATTTTGCTAATCAAAACAATGGCGATTTATTCATTTCCATTCACGTTAACTCTGCCCCCAAGCTAAGGGAAGTAAAAGTGATCGGGCATCATAGAGAAACCTATTATGTTTACAGCGGAAAAGGCAGAAAGAAAAAGAAGATTAGAAAAACCCGCACTGTGCCCACTTATAAAACTTACTATTATCCTAACCCGGCAAACGGAACAGAAACTTATGTTTTTGCCTCGCATAAAACAGACGATAAAACAGAATTTATTACTGAGAATGGTGATAATTTTATGAATGAGCAGGATGACAGCACGATGATTAGTGATTTTAAAAGCCCTGAATTATTAGCCCAGGCTGCACTCTGGACAAAAAAATTCTTCTTTAATAGTATTAAATTGGCTACACAGGTAGAAGAAGAATTTAATACTTCCGGAAGAACAAGCCGTGGAGTAAAACAACGCCGTGTGGGGATATGGGTTTTACAGGCCACAGCCATGCCGAGTATATTAGTGGAAACAGGTTATATATCACATAAACCGGAAGAAGATTATTTAAACAGCGAAAAAGGTCAGCAGGATATTGCTGAATCAGTTACCAAAGCCGTTAAATGGTATAAAGAACAGCAGGAAAACCCTGCCAAAAACAACGACACCCCCGGTAACGGTGATCATTAAGCAGCGTTATACTAAAAACCCGGTTATTTCTCATTCATCAGGCAATAAATGTTTACCCTGTAATAAAGAGCAAACATTTATTATTTTTGCCACTAATCAAACACGAAAGCTTTGAAAGTATCAAACGAAACAAAAGTAGGTGCTCTTACTGCAATAGCTATAACCTTACTCATTTTAGGATTCAATTTTCTAAAAGGCAAATCTGTATTAACCAAAACCAACCGCATCTATGCAGTGTTTGACAATGTAGGCGGACTGAAACCCTCCAATCCCGTTATGATTAACGGGTTAAAAGTTGGTGCTGTTTACGATATTTTTGAACAGTCAAAAGACCTGAGGAGAATTATTGTTTCCATCAACATGTTAAAAGACATTAATATTCCTACTAATTCAACTGCCAATATTCAAACGAGTTTTACTGCTGCGTCAACCTTAGATATAAATCTTGGTAATAATTCAACCTTTATTAAAAATGGTGATACAATAAAATCCGTAACTAAACTCGGCGTGCTGGATCAATTATCAAATTCTGCCGCTCCGGCTGTAGACAGTATTAAGAAGGCTGCTGCAATGCTGGGCAGAGTACTTGAAAATGTAAATACTGTTTTCGACCCCAATACTAAAGGCAATTTGCAAACAGTAATTGCCAATATGAAACTGATTACCGAACGATTGAGTTATACCGCAGCTGATTTACAGGCATTGATGAATGCACAAACAGGCGCCGTTTCCAAATCAATGAACAACCTGGAATCCTTTAGTGGAAACCTGGTAAAAAATAATGATAAGTTTGACAGCATTATTGAAAACCTTAATAAAACAACTGCCCAGCTATCCCAAACAGAGTTAAAAGAAACCGTAGGTAATCTCAATAAATCATTGGGAGAATTAAAAACTGTTCTGGCAAAAGTAAATAGCAGTGAAGGTTCTTTAGGTAAGCTAATTAATGACCCTTCAGTGTATAACAGCTTAATGTCAAACTTAAGAAGTGTAAATACCCTGGTTGATGATTTAAAAGTTCATCCCAAACGTTATGTAAGCTTTTCTGTTTTTGGCAAAAAAGAAAAATCTTCCCCATTATCTGCCCCTTTATCTGACACAGCTAACCAGCAACAACCCAAACAGTAATGAAGCAACTGTTTCTATTTATTTGTTTTTGGGGTTTACTCAGCAGTTTACAGGCTCAGCAGCAGGCGGGACCTACACACCCCTTTCCGCAGGATACTGTTAAGCGGGTTGATATTATTCATGCTGATAAACTGGAATATGAATACGTAGACAGCCTGAACGAATTTCAAAAATTGATTGGCAACGTAAAACTGAGACAGGGTAATACATTATTATATGCAGATAGTGTTGCTTTAAACCAAAGAACAAATATTGCTGAAGCTTTTGGAAATATTCATATCAATGATGCCGATAGTGTTCATACCTATTCGCAATACTTAAAATATTTTGGCGATACCAAACTGGCGCAATTAAGAAAGAATGTAAAACTAACTGATGGCAAAGGAGTATTAACAACTGACTCATTGGATTATGATGTGGGGGCACATATTGGTTCATTTAAGAATGGAGGTAAAGTTGTAAATGGGAAAACAACTTTGACCAGCGAAGAAGGTTTTTACTATGCTGATACCCGGGAAGTTTATTTTAAAAAGAAAGTAAATCTTGTTGACCCGGAATACCGTCTTGCTACCGATACTTTATTATACAATACAGATTCGCAGTTGGCTACCTTCCTTGCTCCTACTACTATCGACGATGGCACTACAAAGATTTTTACAAAAGATGGTTTTTACAACTTAAAAACGGGCCAGGGAAATTTTGGAAGACGTTCCATTATACAGGATTCAACACAAACCATCGTTGGCGATGTACTTGCCTTTGAGAAAAAAACCGGGCAATTTGAAGGAAGAGGTAACGTAGTGTATAAAGACACAGCACAGGGAGTCGTTCTCATTTCCAATCATCTTTATGGTAACCGTGAGAAGAAAAGTGTCTTGGCAACAGAAAAACCAGTGATGATTATAAAACAGGATGCTGATTCTATTTTTGTAGCTGCAGATACTTTATTCTCCGGACTGATGCGTGACCTTGATAGTTTACAAAAAATATACGGCCATCAAAAAGATACCATCGCCGCAACGGATAGTTTAACCACTAAAAAGAATGTTGCTGGTGATAAAGAAAGAGTGCTTACTGATACTGCCGTGGTTTCGGATAGTATAAAGATAAGAAGTAAGATTAACGCAAATAAAATTGAAAATACTATTGACAGTGTAACAGGAACACGAGACAGTGCGGTAAGAAAAATAAATGAGCCGGTGGTTTCAATAAAAGAAAAAATAATTGCAAAAAATGATACCGCTGTTAAACCAGACAGTGTTATCGTTACCGGGAATAAAAAAGATTCCATTTTAATTCAGCGAATGGAAAAATTAGCTAAAGCCCGGCAGGATAGTATTAAAGCAAGAACAGATACCCTTCGCTTTATTACAGGTTTTCATCACGTACGGATTTTTTCTGACTCGCTGCAGGCCGTGGCAGACAGCATGTATTTCTCCTCTGTTGATTCTGTTTTTCGTTTGTATCAGTCTCCGGTAGTCTGGTCAAAAGAAAATCAAATAACTGGCGACACCATGTATTTGTTTACCAAATTAAGAAAGCCTGATCATTTGCAGGTATTTGAAAAAGGATTAGCCATCAACCGGATTGAAAAAGAAAATTATAACCAGATAAAGGGACGTACCATTAACGGATATTTCAAAGATGGCAATATTGATAATATACGGGCTAAAGGAAATGCAGAAAGTATTTATTATGCCCAGGACAAAGACAGCACTTACATTGGCGTTAACCGAACCACCGCCGATATGATTGATATGTATTTTGAGAACAAAGAATTAAAACGGGTCGTGTTTCGCAGCGACGTAAAAGGTAAAACAGTTCCAATAAGACAGGCAGATAACAGTTTTACAAAGTTTCCTGAATTTAAATGGTGGGATAGCCGCAGACCCAAGTCTAAATTTGAACTCTTTCAGTAAGTAATCAGAGGCTTCAAATTTTACTCATGCAATTATCCCAAATTCTTTTTACAAAACTATAACAACCATCAGCCGCATTAAAAAAATAAACTGGCATCATATTCGTTTGCCTCATAGCAAAACA
>JBLMVP010000124.1:0-4683 GCA_050256755.1 Sphingobacteriales bacterium
GAAATGATGTATTCAATATTTTGTTGTTTGGGCAATTGTGATATGATTCCTTCTCCTTTATCTCCCAATAAACCTATCCCGTGAGAATCATCAGCCAAACAGATAATTTTAACGGATGTTGGTATTTGGGTAAGAAAAGAAAAATCATTGATACATCCTTTGGCCGTATTTATTGAATCAATGATAATAGCTATTTCATCAGGCTTTTCTTTATTTGAATATTCAATTAGTTTTTGCCGCCATTCTGCAACAGTTAAATGATTTTGTTTCCCGGATGGAATTACTGCCGGATGTGCTTCTGGTGATACAAACAAATTTGGATGTGATGATAATACAGCTGCAACTGTTTGCCCGGCAAGATAACCTGATGAGAAGCTGATGCTTTCATCCATTCCGGTAAGTAATGCCAGCCTTTCTTCAAAAGTTTTGTATAGTGGAAATCTCGTGTTGGATATCCTGGAAGAAGGAAATACTATTCCGTATTTATCAATGCCTTCTTTTATCAATTCAACAAACTCAGTTACATATGACATCCCCAGGTAAGAGTAGCCTGAGAAAAATAAATATTCATCTTTTTCAATAATAACTGTTCGGCCTGGCTGCTGGTTAAAAAGAAACATAATGGTTTAGGTTTCCTGTTGCTTTTTTATTGATTATTGATATTCTGTCATTCTTATGCCGCTAAACTATTAAATTATATTTATCCCGCTGATATTCTTTTCAAACTCGTCTGTATAATTATTAAACAGATGTGCAAAATAATATGTTTGAATGTGCTGATGCAGTATTAATTTTTTGTAATTTGAATATTATATCAGGCACAATAATTTTCACCTTAAAACTTATAAGATGAAAACAGGTTTACTCGTCATAATAATTTCTTTCTCTTCAATAATAGTTTATTCACAATGGAGCACCAGCAGCAGTACCAATACCGTTGTCACGAATACAACCGGCTGTGTTGATAATAGTCTCATAATAAACCCGCGTGCAGTAGTTATTACCGATGCAGCAGGGAATTTTTTTGTAACATGGAGCGATAATCGCTCGGGTGAGTATAATGTGTATGTTCAGAAATTTAATGCATCAGGTGTGGCTCAGTGGACAGCTAATGGAATCCCTGTTGCCGCTTCAACTAATTACCAGGTATACCCACAGGTAGCAGCTGATGATGCAGGAGGTTGCAGTGTTGTATGGTCTGATACTACTGTTGGCTCTGCTACCAGGTTTGATATAAAGGTTCAGCGGCTTAACAGTTCCGGCACTCCGCAATGGCCGGCCGGAGGTATTAGTATTTGTAATCTTGCCATTGATCAATTAATGCCAAGAATCATTTCAGATGGTGGGGGCGGATATTATATTTCCTGGTACGATGAAAGAGCAACTCCGGGAGTTGGCGCCGTGTATATTCAACGTATTAACAGCGATGGCGCAGCACAATTAACTGCTAATGGCGTTTTAGTGAGTGGCTCTGTTGTGTTTCTTGATCCTGAACAGCACTTTTTATTAAAAGAAAATACCAATGCTGTAATTGTTTATAGTCAGTATAACGGAATTGATTATGATATTAAAGCACAGAAATATAATACAGCAGGTGCTGCACAATGGGGGGCTTCAGGTGTTAATGTGATAGCAACTGCTAATGAAGAAGCTTACCTGGATGCAGCAATTGATAATACTGGTAATGTATTTGTTGCCTGGGAAAGTTATTCGCCGCCTAATTTTGTTGCCAATATTAACGTTCAGAAATTAAATACAGCAGGAGCTCTTCAATGGGCTGTTTCCGGCGTAGTGGCGAGTAATGCAGTGAATGATCAGCTTTGGCCTGCAGTCGCACCTGATAATTCTGGTGGTGTGATGATAGCATGGGAAGATTATTCGCAGGATGTGAGTAATTCTTTTTCTGATATCTATGCACAAAAATTTAATACTGCGGGTACAGTAGCATTTACAGCCAATGGTATTGCAGTTTGTAAAGCAGCAAATTCACAAAATATTCCGCGTATTGTTTCGGATGGTGCCGGCGGTGCTGTTATAAGTTATTCTGATTTTAGGGATGGAAATTCTGTTGACCAATATGTACAGCGAATTAATAGTGTGGGTACAGCACAATGGGCATTAAATGGAATTGCGGCAGCGAATGCAGCTAATACTCAGGAGTGGCAGGATATGGTGGTTTCCAACAGCGGAGTTATTATTGGTTTTTATGATGACAGGACAACCAGTTTTTGTTTCGATCTTTACTTACAACGCATAAATTTTGATGGAACGCTGGGTGATTTGTCAACAGCTGTTACTGATGTATTACCACTGAGAGATAAAATAAAAGTTTACCCCACACTCATGCATAGTGAGTTAATTATTGAAAACAATAACGCTTTTGCTGTTGATATGCGAATAATGGACATAACTGGCAGGATAGTAGTTAATCAAAAGATTGCTCCCAATAGTAAGTTAAGCACCAATGTTAACCAATTATCACCTGGTGTATATATAAGTGATTTTTTATTGAAGGATGGAAGAAGGGTGAAGTTACCACTGATGAAGCAGTAGTGTATTATATATAAACTTATTTGTTACCCGACCAGGACTCGAACCTGAACTATCAGAGCCAGAATCTGATGTACTGCCATTATACTATCGGGCAAAACAAAAATCATCTATAGTGACCCCGCAGGGACTCGAACCCTGGACCTACTGATTAAGAGTCAGTAGCTCTACCAACTGAGCTACGGAGTCAGCAAAAGGAATGCAAATTTAGAGGATCTTTTTTGCAGAATAATTATACAGTTGTTAATATCGGTTTGCCTGTCTCTTTTAACATTTCACTGTATAGACAATATTAATACCCCCTCTCATTATCATCAATACAGTTATTAGGTTAAGAGTTGGAGAAATAGTGCTGCTACGATTATAATATGAAGGATTTTATCGTTTCGTTGCCATCCCGATAAATTCAGCCACATCTTTTTTAAAGGTTCCTGCTGATGCCGGTTCTATATACATCATATGACCGGCAGGATAATATTTGAATGTAACATTCTTCCTTATTTCAGGCTCTAATCCAAGATGATCAAGAGTATATTCAGTAGCAAAAAATGGGGTAGCCAAATCGTAATAACCATTTAATACCAGCAACTTTAAATTAGGATTCTGGCTCATCGTTTCAGCAAGGTCGATACCTGTATGAGGTGGTGCAGCCATACGGCGGGCATTAGAGCTTTTAGCATGTTTCCAGTCCCATTCAAAATCTCCTCCATCGCGGGCAGAGGTGTGATAATTATAGTTTTTGTCAACCTTAAGTTCATTATAATAATAATTAAGAAATACAGAAGTATAAGCACCGGTTATAGCTGTACTTTGAGGGTCATATTCGGCATCTTCTGATAACAGATCCTGTGAAACTCCTTTATATCTTGAATCAAGACGTCCCACCACCTTATGTTCGTTCCTCAATAACTCCTCCCTGAACTGAGAAGGGCTGACACGCAATTTTGCTTTTAATAAATAATCTTTATTTAAACCGGTAAATGCAGATAGCTTAGTGGCCACGGATTCTTTTTCTGCATCACTTAAATTACTTCCTTTCAGTAAAGCATGGGTATATTCTCCTAATGCAAAATCACGGGCATCTTTTAAAAATGTTTCCAGGCTGGCTGGTTTGTTGCTGATTTTATTATGATACCATGCTGTGGCTGCATAGCCGGGAATGTAAACTGTATAGGGAAGATCGTCTGCAGGTTGGAAGGTAAGCGTACGGTAATCAAGTACAACAGATACTAATATTACACCATTCATTGTTAGTCCCATGTTTTCCAATGCATTTACAACTCCTCCTGAGCGGGTAGTGCCATAACTTTCACCTAATAAAAACTTTGGTGAATTCCAGCGATCATTATCATTTGTATACTGATAGATAAACTTACTCACACTTTTAATATCCTGGTCAACTCCCCAGAAATCTTTGTTTTTTGATTTTCCAACGGCATGGCTGATTCCTGTACCAATGGGATCAATCATAACCAAATCAGTGATATCAATAATAGAATTTGGATTGTCTTCTGATTTGTAGGGTGGAGGAGGAGTGTTTTCCGGATCATTTACCACCACTCTTTTTGGTCCTAATATTCCCATATGCAGCCACATGGATGCAGAGCCTGGCCCGCCATTGTATGCAAAAGTGACTGGTCTTTTTGAAGCATCAGTTTCCCCATCTTTAGTATAAGCAGTGTAACCAAATAAAGCAACCGTTTCATCTTTTTCATTTTTTAATAACAGGGCACCTGCGGTAGCAGTATAGCTTATCGGTTTCCCGTTAATCACGGCACTATGTTTTGTAACAGATTTTATAGCAGCAGGAATTGCCGTTGAGTCTGCGCTGCCGGTTTTAGGCTGAGCATAATTAGTAAGTGAAAATGAAATAAACAGTAATGAAAAAAGAAGTTTCATAATAAATCTATTTAGTATTATTTTAATATTGAAGTTATTATTGATTTTGCAATATAATGAATTGGAAAGATACGGCAGTAGCAATTTAACCGCTATAAATAATTTATATCTTGATAGGTATATAAAGGCTGCTAATACCCTTCTGCCGTATCATCACCACGATTATCACCAACCGCTTCTATTTTTTTATTGAGAATTTTTATCACTTCCATCCTTCCTAAACCTTCTCTTGGC
>JBLMVP010000125.1:0-2520 GCA_050256755.1 Sphingobacteriales bacterium
ATCATAGCGGTTGGTTTTGGGAAAAGGGTCGGCCTTAATGTCGGTCCTTTTGTTTTATTAGGATCTTGCTGAAACATCCTGTTTTATTTCCATTATTTTTGCGCAACAATACAAAAAAGAATGTCTGTTATACTGCAAATACAGAAAGCCGTTATTAAGAGTTTAGACGAATTATTTAACCAAAACTTTACTGCAAAAGATTTCCAGGTTAATGTAACCAAACCGGAATTTGAAGGAGATTATACTGTTGTTCTGTTTGCCCTGGTTAAATCACTCAAAAAAAATCCTGATGCGCTTGGCAATGAATTAGGAAACCATCTGACACAAAATCAGGAAAACCTTTTTTCATCATTTAATATCATTAAAGGCTTTCTTAACCTCACTTTAGCCGATAGTTACTGGCTGTCTGTATTAAATAATGGACATAATGATACCAGTTTTGGCAAAAAAGAACTGAACAATAAAAAGGTAATGGTAGAATATTCTTCTCCCAATACCAATAAACCGCTCCATCTTGGACATTTACGAAATAATTTTTTAGGATGGAGTATTGCTGAAATAATGAAAGCAAATGGATATGCAGTAATTAAATCATGCATTGTTAATGATCGTGGAATTCATATTTGTAAAAGTATGCTTGCCTGGGAAAAATTTGCCAACGGAGCAACTCCTCTGTCTGCCAATACCAAAGGAGATCATTTTGTAGGCGATTACTATGTAAAATTTAATGACGCTTATAAAAAGGAAGTAGAAGATTTAATTGCATCAGGAAAAAGTAAAGAAGACGCCGAAAAAGAAGCTCCCATTATGAAAGAAACACAGGAGATGTTACTGAAATGGGAAGAGGGAGATGAACAGGTGCTCAGCTTGTGGAAAATGATGAACAGCTGGGTTTATGAAGGTTTCGGTATTACATACAAAAGGATTGGAACTGACTTTGATAAAACCTATTATGAGAGCAATACTTATTTGTTAGGCAAAAAAGCTGTTGAAGAAGGGTTAAATAAAAATGTTTTCTTTAAAAAAGAGGATAATAGTGTTTGGATTGATCTAACTGCCGATGGCCTTGATCAAAAGCTGGTACAGAGAAAAGATGGTACATCTGTTTATATTACCCAGGATATTGGCCTGGCTATGCAGAAATATGAGCAATATAAAATTGACCGGAGCATTTATGTTGTAGGCGATGAACAAAACTATCATTTTAAAGTATTGAAATTAATCTGTAAGAAACTGGGTATGCCATATGCTGATGATATTCATCACCTGAGTTATGGAATGGTTGAATTACCATCAGGTAAAATGAAAAGCCGTGAAGGTACCGTAGTAGATGCAGATGATATACTTGATGAAATGATTGCTATTTCTGAAAACCATACTAAAGAACTCGGGAAAGTAAAAGACTTTACTGAAACTGAATTAAAAGATTTGTATGAAACCATAGGAATCGGTGCCTTAAAATTCTTTTTATTAAGAGTAGATCCAAAAAAGAAAATGATTTTCAATCCCGAGGAGTCTATAGATTTTCATGGATTTACCGGGCCTTTTATACAATATACACATGCAAGGATAAAATCAATCTTACGTAAAGAAAAACCTGCGGGAAACCTGCCAATACAAAATCCTTTACTCCCTCTGGAAAAAGAATTAATAATTACTATTGAACAATATCCCCAGGCAATTGAAAATGCAGGAACCGAAATGGACCCTTCCATCATTGCTAATTATGCTTATCAGTTAGCAAAAACTTTTAACTCATTTTATACGGAACATTCCATTGTTAATGCTGAAACAGCCGAAAAGAAAGAATTGCGTTTAATGATTGCAGAAATGACTGCCAATGTAATTTCTTCTTCTTTTGGTATGCTGGGCATTAAGGTACCGGAGCGGATGTAATCTAAAATATTTTAAGGCTTTCTTCGTGGTCAATCAGTTTTGATGCTGCAGCATTATCGAACACCCCTTCCCTGTTCATAATAACCTGGCGTAGTAAATCGTGAATGGTTATTACACCGGCAAATTTATCAGCATCATATGCCAGCAGGTATCTTGTTTTAAATAAGTTCATCACATTCATGCAATGCTCTGCTGTATCTTTTAGCTGCACCATTGGCAAATCAACCGTCATTACTTCTTTTACAGTAGTGGAATCACTGTTTCTGCCTTTTAAAATAACATTGCGGCTGTAATCCCTTTCACAAAAAATTCCCCTGTACTGGCCGTTATCCATTACAACCAGGTAACTTAAATCAACGGCATTAAGCATACCCAGGGCATCTATCACCCTTGCATCCGGCTCAATAGTATTAAAGACCATGGTTTTACTGTTTAGGATATCCTGTACTGTACGCATTGACTGTTTTTTTAATCGGGTAAATTTCAGAAACGATATTGATAAGGTAGATGATTTTAGTCAGTTTACAAAAAAAAATATCCCGCAGGCTTTGTTGCGGGAGAATAAATAAAATAAGCAAACACCGGTTATTAATTAACTGATGCCAGTTTACTTGCAAATACTTT
>JBLMVP010000126.1:0-14032 GCA_050256755.1 Sphingobacteriales bacterium
CCAAAAACAAATCTAAAGAAGCTATCAACCAATTGGAAATTGCTATGGAAAAAGCGCCGAAACTGGTGAAGAAATTTATTGCTCTAAACCCGCAAATTTTACAAAACCAGCAGGTGGTCGATTTAATTGCCAGGCATAAGAGAAATAAGTCAATTTAGCCCTGATTTTAATCATCTTGCAGGTAAAGCCTGCTTCCTTATCTTTGCGCCTGTTTTAAAGCAAAAAAGGCGAATATGAATTTTAATCTCTCACAAATCCCTGAAAGAAATAAAAAACCTCGGACTCACGGCATAACCATGGTGATGGATAAAGGTTTAAGTATTAACGAAGCCAAAAACTTTTTGAGTGTGGCGCATCCGCATGTGGACATAGTAAAATTAGGTTTTGGTACTTCCTTCGTTACACCAAACCTGCGTGAAAAAATTGAAGTATACCGTTCTTACAACATCCCGGTTTATTTTGGAGGAACTTTGTTTGAAGCCTTTTTAATCCGCAACCAATTTGATGATTATATACAGGTTTGTAAAGATTTTGGGATTGATTATATGGAAGTGAGCGATGGCTCCATCACCATTCCCCATGCTGAGAAATGCGGATATATTGAAAAATTAACCAAGCATGGAACGGTGCTGAGTGAAGTGGGAAGTAAAGATGCGGCTCATATCATTCCTCCCTATAAATGGATTGAACTGATGCGGGCTGAACTGGAAGCCGGTTCCTCTTATGTAATTGCTGAAGCAAGGGAAGCAGGTAATGTAGGTATATACCGTGGAACTGGTGAAGTAAGGGAAGGGCTGGTGCAGGAAATTTTAACGCAGATACCGGAAGATAAAATCATTTGGGAAGCACCGCAAAAAGCACAGCAATTATATTTTATTGAACTGGTTGGCTGCAATGTTAACCTAGGTAATATTGCCCCAACAGAAGTAATACCTCTGGAAACTATGCGTGTTGGTTTGCGTGGAGATACTTTCCATATGTTTCTTAATAAAGAAGAAGCCTGATGAAGCTTTATGGATTGATAGGTTACCCGTTAACACATTCTTTCTCCAAAAAATATTTTACTGAAAAATTTCAGAAGGAAGGGATACACGATTGTGTGTATGAAAACTTTCCGCTGTCGACTATTGAGCAACTAGAAAATTTACTGCAACAGCACACGAACTTATGCGGATTAAATGTTACTATCCCTTACAAAGAACAGGTGATTCCTTTTTTAGATGAGATGAATGAAGTGGTAAAAGCTACGGGTGCCTGCAATTGTATTAAAATTGAAGAAGGAAAACTAAAAGGATTCAATACTGATGTAATTGGTTTTGAAAATTCATTAACGAAATTCCTGCAACCATATCATAACAAAGCATTGATATTTGGAACCGGCGGAGCTGCTAAAGCTGTAGAATTTGTTTTGCAGAAACTGGGAATAGATTATTTATTTGTTTCCCGGAAAAAAGGAACGGAAAAAACTATCTCTTACCACGAATTGAAAGTGGAAATTTTACAGGAGCATTTGTTACTCATTAATACCACGCCACTGGGTATGTATCCCAAAGTGGATGATTGCCCGGATATTGCTTATAATTATTTAACCCCGCGGCATCATTTATTTGACCTGGTATATAACCCTGAAAAAACATTGTTTCTTCAAAATGGAGAAGCTCAGGAAGCTACTATTCAAAACGGTTATGAAATGTTGATTCTGCAGGCGGAAGAAAGCTGGCGGATTTGGAATGAATAACCGGGTTAATAGTCTATCTGTTTACTTGTTGATTTTATTTTCTGCCCGGCTTTGACCAGACCAGGTAAATTGCTCCCAATAATTTACGATCGTACTTTTCTATTTGCAGGTTAGAACGTTTTACTATATCAAGTATATCCCTGTTTGCATGACAACCTATTTTACGAAATTGAAAATTGTCAAGTCTGTCCTGCAACCAATGAACAAATTGATATTTACTGGCACCATGCTCCAGTAATAAAATTATTCCGTTTTTTTTGCACCAGCGGTTAAATAAATTCAGAACATGAACCGGATCATCATAAGCACATAAGGAAAGTGTCGAAACGATGGTGTCAAAACTTTCTGGTTCAAAGTTCAAATCTTCCACTGCTGCTGTAATGAAGTTTGCATTTATGCCAGAATCAATTGCGGATTCTTTTGCTTTTTCAATCATGATACCACTTAGATCTACTGCAGTAATTTCGGTAGTATGCGGATAGAACTTAAAATTAGCCCCCGCACCAACTGATACTTCCAAAATTTTTCCTTTTGCGAAAGAGAGTAACTGTTGCCGCCATTTATGATCAAATGATTTTTTCTTTTTCCTCAGTATTTCATATTTACCCGCCTGTTTATCGTATAAATTTTTTAGCTCGTTTTTTCTCACGACTATTACCCTGTTTTATTGAATTAGTATTGATTATTTATTTGATGCAAATTCAGTCAAAAGAGTTGGCATAGATGTCTTCCCTTTTACAAGTATAGATGTTAACAATCCTTTTGGGCTGAACGGATTAAATAAGCTGTAAATGGTTTTATCAATGTGAATGTATCCCCCGCTGATACTGCATAAATCCCTTCTGTCATTTTAAATGCTCTCAACTTCTTTCATTGTCAACTTATAGACAAATGGGCTGTCTATTCGGGTATAGCTTTACAGTCTTAGAATATATAAAAGCCGGTTATATAAAAGACCGGCAATATCAAAAATAAAGAATAATGAAATTATTTCTTCTCTCTATCATACTTGTTGCTGTTGTTGCCATGGCGAAAGGACAGACATCTTTTAAAATCTCCGGTACTATAAATGGTATCAATTCTGGTAACGTTACGCTTGTATATGTTGATCAGGGCCAGCCACAACAACTTTCAGCGAAAATAAAAAACGGCAACTTTATTTTTAACGGAAGCCTGGGCGAACCGCAACGATTGATGATTAATTTCAGTAACGATCACTTTTCCGGTGAAACTAATTTCTTTGGAGGCAATGAAGATATTTTTATCAGTATTGATACTGCTCATCCGGGTCATCCTTTGATTAGCGGTTCTGCCACGCAGAAAGATTTTGAGCATTACAATGAATTGGTAAAGGACGTTGAAAAAAAATCAGAATCACTTAATAAAATAGGCGCAGCATTATACCTTTCTGGAAAATTAACTGAATCACTTAAAGATAGTCTTTTCGCCGTTCGCGATAAACTGGACCAGGAGAAACGAACAATCATTGCTGGTTTTGCAAAAGAACATCCGGCCTCAGCAGTTAGTGCCTGGGCCATCAGTATATTTTATGGGTTCGATCCAAACCTGGATGAATTGCTCCCGGTATTTAATTCACTCTCGGAAAAAAATCAGCAAAGTTTATACGGTAAACAAATAACAGAAATTATTGGTGCGGCTAAAAAAACACTCATAGGCACAACGGCAGCAAACTTTATAGCCAACAACCCCGATGGGAAACCTGTTTCTCTTTCTTCTTACAAGGGAAAATTTGTACTCGTTGATTTTTGGGCCAGCTGGTGCGGACCCTGCCGAGCAGAAAATCCAAATGTGGTTAATATGTATCGTAAATACCATTCTGATCAGTTTGATATTTTGGGAGTATCATTAGATGAAAGCAAAGATGCCTGGGTTAAGGCTATTAAAAATGATAAACTTGAATGGCAACAGGTTTCGGACCTTCAGGCATGGGAAAGTAAAATAGTTACTTCCTACGGGTTAAAAGGCCTTCCATTTAATATGCTGCTCGATAAAGATGGTAAAATCATTGCCAAAAATTTGCGTGGTTCTGCATTGGAAATGAAATTAAAAGAAGTATTAAACTAAATATCCGGTAACAGAGTTTATTTTGCAGTCAAAATGCAGACTATTTAAAAATGACAAAAAAGAAAATAAAAATACTTGGTATATCAGGAAGCCTCCGCTCGGCTTCTTCTGCAAGTGCAGTGTTAAGGGTTGTGGCCAATTTAGTTCCCGCCAATGTGGACTTTGAAATATACAATAAGCTGGGGGAGATTGCCCCATTCGATGACAGCATCGACGTACCGTTACCGGTAAAAGATCTCATCAATCGTATAACAGAAGCTGATGGTGTTTTTTTCTGTACGCCTGAATATGCTTTTGGTGTGCCGGGTGTATTAAAGAATGCATTGGACTGGACAGTAGCTACCACCGCTTTTTCAAATAAGCCTGTGGCGTTGATTACGGCATCTTCGCTGGGAGATAAGGCGCATGCATCGCTTTTGCTTACGCTTACTGCCTTGGGTACAAAACAATCGCCAGAGGCAACACTGCTTATATCCTATATCCGTAACAAACTAAATGAAAAGAATGAAGTAAAGGATATGGAAACACTGGATGCCATTAAAAAAGTTATCAGTGTTTTTTTACAAATAATTGAATCTGGCAGAATGGATTCTGTTAATGAGTAGCATTTCATAAGATGCTTTGGAAATAAGCCATAAAAATACTTTAAGAAGAAATTAAAGAAACAACTAAAACATTTGTTCATTCGTTTTAAAATAACGATGCAGAACTTTAGTTTTATTTCTGTTTTTTCTTTTTTAATTTAGATATCCTATTCTTCACACTAAATCAGCCAATATGAAAAAACTTACTGCTTTCATTACGGCTCTGTGCTGTATTTCTTTTTTGCTAACTGCTCAAAAAATACAAATTGGTTTAAATGGCGGAATCAGCATACCTAATTTACAAAGTCATGGTGATAATGAAATAAGTAAAGGCTATGCATCACGGCTGGCGGCTACTTTTGGCGGCTTTGCAGATTTTGCTATCACTAAAAAGATTTCTTTAAAGGCTTTTATTAACTATGCAGGGCAGGGTGGAAAACGAACAGGAATGCAGCCGGTTACAGATGTGCCATCCGAATTATTACAACTATTACCACCAGGAACTGTTTTATATGCTGATTTTATTAATGAAGCTGTTTTGAATTACCTGGAAATACCCCTAATGGCAAAAATAAAATGGGGCGATAAACTGGAGTACTAGTTGAATGCTGGCCCGTATATAGGATTTTTAGTAAATGCCAGACAAAAAACCAGTGGCAGCAGCCAGTTTTTTTTGGATAAAGAAGGAACCATGCCATTGTCAGTGATGGGACAACCGCTGCCTGCACAATCTTTTGATGCTAATACAGATGTTAAAAAAGATATTCATTCTGCTAATTTTGGAATAACCGGTGGTGGCGGTTTGGGATATTCCTTAAATAAAACCAGTGAAATTTTACTGGATGTAAGAGGAGCATATGGTTTTACTGATATACAAAAAGATACAGAGGCCGATGGTAAAAGCCATACAGGAGGTTTGTTTATAACACTTGGGTATGCTTATACAATCAGGTAGGCTGTGAATTTATACCTTGCAGAGTTACAGAGCAATAGATTGACAGGGCAGGAAAATCAGCATTATAAAATATTTTTGAGTTTTATATACTGAAGCAGCATAATGGTTTTGCCATCTTTAATTTCCCCGCTGTTAATCATATCCATTGCCCGGTCAATACCTATTTCCAGCACTTCAATATTTTCTTCTTCGTGTTCAGCGCCACCGCCCTCATTTACTTTCATTGATTTGGCATACTCTGCAATAAAAAAATAAAGAATTTCTGTAACGGAGCCGGGGGACATGTAGGCTTCAAATATTTTTTTTACTTCTGTTATCTTATAACCAGTCTCTTCTTCTGTTTCTCTACGGATGCAATCTTCAGGATTGTCTTTATCCAGCAAACCGGCACAGGCTTCTATCAACATGCCCGATTCATTACCATTAATAAAAGTGGGCAAACGGAATTGCCTCGTAAGGATGACAGTTTTTTGTTCTTTATTGTACAGTAGTATAGTTGCACCATTGCCTCTATCGTAAGCTTCCCTGCTTTGTGTTAAGCGAGTACCATCTTTTTTTGAATACTCATACGTTATCTTTCTTAAGGTGTACCAGTTGTCCGAAAGGATTTCGGCGTTGGTGATTTTTACATCTTGCATCATGAAATAATTTTATGCTGAATAGACCAACTCAATGTACGGAGAGATTTAGAATATGCGGATTGCAAATATTTTTTTTAACATAAAATGATAAAGCATTTAATATTTCCTAAGAAATACTATTATTTGAAATGGCTTGTTGGGTACATTTTTTTTGAAGTTCTACAAGAAGCTGCTTATTATCAGAATTGTTGATATTGTATTTGAATTGACAAATTTCTCCTTTCTCATTTATTAAATATAAGCTCTTCCCGCCAATATACCATCGGTCTCTTCCGCTATATAAAGGAAGATCTCTGAAGTCAACTTCTGATAATCTGTTAAATTCGAAAACGATTGATTTATTCCATGGGAAAATATAATTCACTTCTATTCGATGTTCGTAAAGACTTATTATCGCCAGGTATTGTCCAAAGTTTGCGTATATCATAATTCCAAACAATAAAAAAAAGAATAACAGTGTTATTGATCCTTCAAAGTCTAGTTGTCTTATCTCGATAATCAAGATAAGACTTAGAATAAGTCCTATTAGCAGGTAAAATGTCAAATAATAATAAAGAGGTTTTTTTGTAACCAATACTTCTTTATCAAATTTATTATATGAGTTCGCTGACATAATGTTATTGCAGGATAGCATTTATCTTAAAACCTTAATTTATTTCTACTATAAATTAGAAAAAATCAGAGCATCTTCTTTACGAATTCCTCCGGCACCGCTGCAACTTTCTTCGCTTCATAATCATAACAAACCATTCCTGTTTTTGCTTTGGCAATTAAAATATTTTTTCCACCTCTAACGGTTTCCATCTTATAAAAAATTTCAAAACTGATTTTAGAAAATTCTCCTGCTGCTATGCTTACGGTTAATTCATCGCCATAAAAACTTTCGCTTTTAAATTCAATGCCCACATCACTCATAATTAAACCTATTCCGGCAATATTCAATTCGGTATAACCCAAATGAGCCAGGTATTTCATTCTTGCTTCATGCAGTAAAGAAAGGATGGAATCATTGCCCACATGACCGCCATAATTAATGTCCGTAATTCGTACAGGAATTTTTACAGAGTATGAAAACTGTTCCGGCAGATCAACTTTAATTCTTGCCATTTTTTATTTTAAAAGTAAGCAAATTCCATTGAGCATTCCCCGTTAGTTGCCTAATCCCAATACCTGCAGCAATAATTTCCATGCACCATCTTCCTTTACCCAGACACGCAGGTAATTTTGTTCTTTGTTATTAAGTTTGGCAGTACCATATACGTAACCAAAATCCATGCTGTACGAAAGACCAAATCCCAGCGGTATAAATTCAATCCCATCCGGGATCATCGTTAACGCTTCCTTAAGCGAATTGATTCCGTTGATTGGCAAATGGCCTTCTGTATTAAACCAAATGCGGGAAGATACAATTGTTTTATAAGCATTCTTTCCCTTTAATTTGTAGTCAGCTATAAAAGATTTTTCTACTGAAACTACATCGGCACCCTCTTTTTTGCCCGCTTTAATTTCTATTGATTGTATATCCCTAACGCCATTTCTTTTGTCTGGGTAATTAATGCCCATATCCAGTACATTCTTCCATTCTCCCTCGGAATTATAATGCCAGATGGAAGTAAAATTTCCTCTTGCTAATACTGTATCCTTCAGACTTGCTTTAAATTCCCATGGACCAGTTGTTACACCATAATCATTGGAGGATGCAATGGTGGCAAACTCAGGTCCCCATAATAATTTACTGTTTCTTTTTTCACGTCCTTTCCAAAGCTGGTAGCCATTTATTGGTTTTCCTTCGTTAAATACCAGGCCATTGGTGTCGAGAAATTTTATAAAAGCATCCCTTGTATTGGAATCAAGGGCGTATTGGGCAAATGCTTTTTCAGCATTCATTAAACCGGTAATATTTTTCTGGCAAAAACTAATGGCGGAAGAAAATAATAAGGCAACCGTTACCATTTTTTTGAGCGGCATATAACAAGTGTTTTACCAAAGCTATCAATTCCTTTTATAATATGAAAGGCTATGGATGAGTTGTTAATATTAAAAATGAGTGAGTGTCAGCGAAAATGAACAGGGCAATAAGGATAAATTAATGAGTCTTGGTAAGGATTTGGGCTTAAATTTACACAGTCAAAATATCTAACATGAGATTTGCTTCGGTAGTTATTGCATTAATTTTTGTATTTCATTGTTCAGCACAAAAAACACCCGCTACAGATAATAAATTGAGTCGTCCCAAACTGGTGGTTGGTTTGGTTATTGACCAGATGCGCTGGGATTATCTTTATCGTTATTACAACCGGTACGGTAATGATGGGTTTAAACGTTTACTTAGCCAGGGCTTTACCTGTGAGAACACCATGATTCCGTATACGCCAACCGTTACCGGAGCTGGTCATGCTTGTATTTACACCGGTAGTGTGCCTGCTATACATGGTATTGTAGCGAATGATTGGATAGAACGCTCTAATGAGAGTTTGATGTATTGTTCCCGCGATACATCCGTAAGATCTTTAGGAACTTCTCCTGATTACAGTACCGGTAAAATGAGCCCGAAAAATATGCTCACTAATACGATTGGTGATGAATTAAAACTGGCTACTAATTTCAGAAGTAAGGTAATTGGTGTGGCATTAAAAGACAGGGGTGGTATTTTACCTGCCGGGCACAGTGCTAATGCAGCTTACTGGTTTGATGATTCAACAGGTAATTGGATTAGCAGTACTTATTATTTTACAGATATTCCAAACTGGGTAAAACAATATAATTCCTTACGTAAACAGGATGCTTTGATGAAAAACGACTGGACTTTATTATATCCTCAATCCACTTACCTGCAAAGTACTGAAGATGATAAAGCTTATGAAAGGGTATTATGGAGTGATGGTAAAAGAACTTTCCCGCATAAATACCAATCAGTCATCGGCAGTAAAAATTATAATGTATTCCGTGCATCACCATTTGGAAATACATTTACATTGGATTTTGCCAAAGATGCTATTACCAATGAAAAATTGGGTGCAGGTACAGAAACGGATATGCTTTGCGTCAGTCTTTCTTCAACCGATTATACGGGTCATTGGTTTGGCCCCAATTCATTAGAACAGGAAGATACTTATTTGCGTTTAGATAAAGACATTGCTGATTTTTTGAATTACCTGGATAAAACAATCGGTAAAAATAATTACTTGTTTTTTTTATCAGCCGACCATGGTTCACCACAGATTGCAGGTTTGTTAAAAGAAAAAAAATATACAACCGCAGGAACATTGAATAATAATACCATTGTGGTTAATATGAATAAACTATGCAAACAGCAATTTGGTGCAGATACACTGGTAAAAAAGATTTATGATTACCAGTTGTACATGGATATGAAAAGAATTGATTCTTTAAAACTTAACCGTAAAGAAGTGAAAGCTTTTCTCGTTGATTATTTAAAGAGTTTGAATGAAGTGTGGAATGCGTATGATGTGGATGATTTCAGTACTATCAGCATGCCTTCAAAAATAAAAGAAAGATTAGCCAACAGTTATTATTTCCGCCGCAGTGGTGATATACAATTTTTTTACAAACCCCAATACACTGATTATACCACTACCGGGCTGGAGCATGGCGCATGGTATCCTTACGACTCACATATTCCTTTATTATTTTATGGCTGGAATATTAAACCCGGTAAGTTAAACCGTGAAGTATATATGACAGATATTGCTCCCACTATTTCTGCTATGCTGAAAATTCAAATGCCCAATGGATGTATTGGTAAGGTAATTGAAGAGGTGATGAAATGAGATTTGATTGACTTCCGGTCATTCTTGCCGGGGTTCATTTATATTTAAACCGGTACAGTAATCAAATGCTGTTAAATTTTATGTAACTGGTAACCCTTCTATAGAATATGCCACTATTTTTGTAATCCAAAAAATAAGAATATGATTAAAACTGTGCAGCAATTTTTAAAAGGTTTTCTTTTACTGGTTGCCATTTTGTTTTCTGTTGCAGGATTTGCCCAGCTAAACTTAAATGAAAAGTTACCGCTTGATACAAAAGTGAAAATTGGTAAACTGGAGAATGGATTAACTTATTATATCCGCGAAAATAAAAAGCCTGAACAACATGTTGAACTACGACTAGTGTTAAATGCTGGTTCTATTAATGAAGATGATGACCAATTAGGTCTGGCTCATATGTGCGAGCATATGGCCTTTAATGGAACTACTCATTTTAAGAAAAATGAAATTGTTTCTTTTCTGCAGGACATAGGGGTTAGTTTTGGCAATGATTTAAATGCGCAAACCAGTTTTGATGAAACCACTTATATTTTACCCATCCCAACAGATAAACCTGATAATTTAGAAAAGGGCTTCCAGGTACTGGAAGACTGGGCACATAATGTTACTTATTTAACAGAAGATATTGAAGGAGAAAGAGCAATTATACTGGAAGAAAGCCGGAGAGGTAAAGGTTCTTTTGACCGGATGTTCCAGAAATATTTTCCCAAAGTTTTTGAAGGTTCTAAATATGCGGTTCGGTTACCCATTGGTAAAGACAGTTTGATTAAAAACTTTCCACCGGATGTTATTCGTCGCTTTTATCATGACTGGTACCGGCCAGATTTAATGGCAGTAGTTGTAGTGGGTGATATTACAACGGTTGCTGCAGAGGAAATGATAAAAAAACATTTTGCAGGATTACAAAATCCTGTCAACGAAAGACCAAGAGAAAATGCCGCAGTTTATCCTTATAAAGAAAGCAGTGCCATGGTACTTACAGATAAAGAGGCAACAAGTAATAGTATCACTCTTATTTATCCTCCTGAAAAAAGTGATGCTTCTGTCACTGTAAAAGATTACCGTAATGATCAGCTGGAACAATTATTTTCCACTATGCTTAATCTTCGCCTGCAGGAGTTAACACAAAAAGCCAATCCTCCTTTTCTTGGAGCAGGTGGTGGATTTGATGGATTGGTAAGAGGATACAAATCATTTATTGTAAATGTTGCTGCCGGAACAAACGATCCCATTAAAGCATTAAGTGCTGCTGCACAGGAAGTAGAAAGAGTAAAAAAATACGGGTTCACTGCTTCTGAACTAGAAAGGGTAAAAAAAGTGGTGTTGACCAGCTATGAAAGAGCGTATAATAATCGCGATAAAACCGAATCAGAAAATTATACAGAAGAATATATCAATCATTTTTTAGAGCAGGAGCCATCACCTGGTATTGAAAAAGAATTTGAATATGTAAAAGCAATATTGCCGGGCATAACGATCGATGAGGTAAATGCTTTATCTGCTAAATTAAAAGGGCAGCAGAATTATTTTGCTGTTATGACCGGTCCTGAAAGAAAAGCAGGTGAAAAACTACCAACGGGGGAGGAGTTAAAAGAAACCATCGCTGCTGTTGAAAAAGCAGACCTAAAACCTTACGAAGAAAAAACAGTGGCTGTTTCTTTATTAAAAACAATGCCTAAATCAGGTAAAATTATCAGTACCGTAATTAATAAAGCAGCAGGTACTACCGAGTTGAAACTTAGTAATGGAGTATCTGTAACTTTAAAATCAACAGATTTTAAAAACGACCAGGTATTGATGGGGGCCAATCGTGCAGGAGGAAAAAATAATTATACATTAAAAGACAAATACAATGCAGAATATGCAGTACAGGTTGTAAACAGTATGGGCGTGGGTGATTTTTCCCCTACCGATTTAAAGAAAGTACTGGCTGGTAAAACTGCATCTGTATCACCTCAATTTGGATATACTTATGAAGGGGTAAGAGGTAACTCAAGTGTAAAGGACATGGAAACCATGTTTCAGTTGTTGTACTTATATATGACAAGCCCGAGAATGGATACCACACTTTCAAAATCTTTTATTCAGCGTAATAAATCACAATATGCTATGCTTAGTGCTAATCCACAGGCTGCATATGTAGATACGCTTTACAAAACATTTTATAATAAAAATGCATTAGCTCCCATTTTTGTTCCAAACAGCGCCTATTTTGATAAGATTAATATAAGCAGGGCTGTTGAAATTTATAAAGAAAGGTTTGGTAATGCATCAGGGATGAATTTTGTTTTTGTAGGAAGTTTTAATAATGCACAAATCATTCCATTGATTGAAAAATATATAGCTGGTTTACCATCGACTCCAAAGAAATTTACTTATGTTGATAATAAAGTAAGACCAATAGCGGGGAATAAAAAACTGCTGATTAATAAGGGTAAAGAACAAAAGAGTTTAATTGTTCAGATATTTACAGGTGAGGTTCCTTACAGTGATGACCTTGATTTAAAAGCGCAGGCTTTAACTGGCATATTGAATATTCGAATTGTAGAAGAATTAAGAGAGAAAATTCAGGGTATTTACAGCGGAAGTATATCAGGGGGATTACAGAAAGTGCCTTATCCTCATTACCAGTTTATAGCACAATTACCCTGTGGCCCTGAAAAAGCTGATACTTTATTAAAAGCAATGCGTCTTGAAATAAATAAGATCATTAAAGATGGACCATCGGAAGAAAACCTTAAAAAAGTAAAGCAACAATGGCTGGAAGATCATAAAAAAGCTAAAGAAGAAAATGAAGAATGGCTGGAAGTATTGCTTGATAATAAGTTTCCGGGTTCAGATATTAATTACTTCCTTAAATACGAAGACTACGTTAATAAATTAACTGTAAAAGATGTTCAAAAGACAGCAGCTTTAATGCTGGGTGAAAAAAATACTTTTACCGGATTACTTATGCCTGAAAAATAATAGCAAACATGTTGAACATAAAAAAGAAGCCCCGCATTGCGGGGCTTCTTTTAAATCTTTCTTCCATAATAACCGTGATCATAAACTTTATTTTCTATTTCAATTATTCCGGGCATTAGTCCCCATTGTTCAAATCTAAATTTCTTAAGCAGTTTTATGCTTGCAGTATTGGCATCAATAATAATGGCTATTAAGTTTTTATATCCGAGTTCTTTTGCTTTTAAAATTATTGTTTCCATTAATAAACTGCCTATTCCTTTTTGTAAGTAATTGTTGTGAATATAATAACTTACTTCAGCCGTATGTTGTAATCCCTGCCTGCCTTTGCGGTATGCACTTATGCTAATCCAGCCAATAACATTATGATTGTATTCAGCTACCAGTAATGGATATTTTTCATCAGTATGTTCATCAAACCATTCCTGTTTCTCCTTAACAGAAACAGGAATGGTTTCTGCTGTGGATATTTTTGTTGCTATCGCCTGGTTATAAATAGCAACGATTACTGCTAAATCTTTTTGTTCCGCCCGCCTTATGTTTATTTCCATTCTGTAAATTTGAGTACTTATTTTTTTGCCACCCAATCTGTAATAAACTTTTTAGCGTTATTGTAAAAGAAATTATCCCGGATGGTTTCGGCATCTGCATCAATGAGGTTAAAATTCAGCGCTTCATTAAAAACATCTTTAAAATTTTCAGTAAACCTGCGGTAAAGGCTGCCATAATCCTGTACAGAAGTTGCACAGGAGAGAGGATTGATAAGTCCGTCAAAATCCGAACCAATGCAAAGATGATTTTTAATGGCGTCGAGTGGGTCTAAGCCAATATAATCCCTGTTTTCAAGAGCGACTTGAAAAACATGTGCTATATGATTTGCAAGATGATTAAAATGAAAGTCCCGGAACTGTGAGCCTGTAGTGCTTATTTCGTTAATCTCGCTTCTTGTTAAGCAATAAGTATCGTTGGCCAATTCTCCATATTCTTTATGGTCGTCATACATAAGGGGATCATGATATTCGTTATAAGAAAAATAATCAACTTCGAGTAATTCCTCCGGCATATCATTAAGGTTGTAAGGCCCGGTATTGGGGTCCGTATAACCTAATATTCGTTTATCAAGCGAGATGCCAATTAATCCACGTGATTTTAAAATCTCAGCGATATCTTCATCAAATAAATTAATGGTATTGGCATTGAATGATGTTTGTTCAACATGGCCCCGTGGTTTACACATTTCTAAATAATAATAATTGTATGTTTCTCCCTCATCA